>DAOVQH010000286.1 GCA_030628755.1 Candidatus Cloacimonadota bacterium
ATAAACGAGTTTGAAATACATGATGTTCACCTGGACGTCCGTGTTGTGCATATGGACTGGCACCTCACATCCAAACCGGAGTGGTATCAGGAAGATGGGAAAAAGATAATTGATCAGGCTGGACAATGGGCAGGCTGGACAGGACTTACCTGGAATAAAAACTATTTCCCCGACCCGCAAAATTTTCTTAAATGGACAGAAGAAAAAGGTCTTAAGGTTTGCATGAATCTTCATCCAGCTTCGGGAATACAGCCCTTTGAAGAAAAATACAGGGAAATGGCAATTGCAATGGGCATCGATCCTGAATCACAAAAATATGTCCCTTTTGATATTATTAACAAAGATTTTGCCGAGAACTTTATGAAGATAATTCTCCATCCCATGGAAGAGGACGGAGTTGATTTCTGGTGGCTGGATTGGCAGCAATGGAGCACCACGAATATCAGTAATGTTAATCCTACGTTTTATCTTAATTATGTTTTTTTCAGTGATATGGAACGACGCAATAAAAAACGCCCTTTGATCTTTCACAGGTATGGCGGTCTGGGAAATCACAGGTACCAGATAGGTTTTTCCGGTGATACTTTTGTAAACTGGAACTCTCTTGATTTTCAGCCATATTTCACTTCCACGGCTTCTAATGTGGGTTTCGGATTCTGGAGCCATGATATTGGCGGGCACATGTACGGTGAAAATTCTCCCGAACTTTATACCCGCTGGATACAATTTGGCATATTCAGTCCGATAGTGCGAACACATTGCACAAAAGATCCCAAAATAAATCGCAGATTATGGTCATATCCATTAGAAAATTTTTATGCAATGCGCAATGCCTTTCACCTGAGGTATACACTCCTTCCCTACATTTATTCTGCTGCCAGAGAAGCTTATGATACCGGTATCTCAATTTGCAGACCAATGTATTATGACCATCCAAAAGCAGAAGAAGCATACAATTTTCCAAATCAGTATATGTTCGGAAATGATATGTTGATAGCACCCGTGACGCAGCCAATGGGAGAGGACAGCCTGTTCGTCTCCAAGAAAATATGGCTGCCGCAAGGTGAGTGGACAGAATGGTGCTCCGGCACGATATTATATGGCGGGAAGATAATTGAAAGAGCATTTGCTCTGGATGAAATTCCTGTCTATATCAAATCAGGAGCTATCATTCCCATGCAGCAGCAAATGAAGAGTAGCGGGAAGAATTCGGTCAACCCGTTAATCCTTACAATTTTCCCGGGAGATTCCGGTGCTGCCAGAGTGTATGACGACGAGGGAAATACCAATAATTATAAAACAGGGGCTTATACTTTTACAGATATCCATTTCGAGAAAAAAAGTAAAATGAAAATTGTGATCGAACCTGTGCAGGGAAGTTATCCGGGAATGCTGGAATCAAGAGCTTACGAACTGAAATTACCTCTTACTTTCCCGCCAGAAAAAATTAAAGTAAATGGTAAAACGATCAATTATGATAAAGATTTAAAAGCCAGTTCATGGACTTATAACGGCGATGAATTGACGACCTATATTTCCACACCAGAGTTCAGTGTCCACCAGAAAGTGGAAATTGAAATCAGATTCCCTGAATATGATATTGAATTGCTTTCCGGTAAAAAGGGAAAGATCAGCAAACTTCTGAAATTCATGAAATTCCTGGCTAATAACAATTGGGATAAAACAAAATATTCAAATGATGTGGTGGTTAATGCAGCTCAGACAGGGCATAGAATTACTCTTGATCCGCAAAAGGCTGTTATGGAAATTCAAGAGTTCGATGCAAAGTGGCATAAAGTTTTAGAAATGATCGAAGCATGTTCCCTGGAAAAACCGAACTATCTTCCCTATCTTGAATTATTGAAGACTGCCGATATGAAGTGAAGATCTTGTAGTTTTTTTGTTTTCCAGCATTTTTTTAATTTGACAGACGATAAGTGAATTTGTTTTCTATGTTCGACTTATAGAATAAGTAAAAAGGATAGGAAAATTGAATTATGGTCACAAAAGAAGATAGAAAAACAATACTGGAGATATCCAGGAAATATCATGCAAAACGTGTTATACTTTTTGGATCTAGCTTATCACCTGATAAAGATAGCAGAGATATAGATATAGCAGTTGAAGGAATTGATCCTTACAAATTTTTTAAATATTATGGCGATTTGATATTCTCTCTGTCCAAACCTGTCGATGTTATTGACTTAACCGGAACTTCAAAGTTTATTCAGATGATCCGGAAAGAGGGGGTTTTGCTTTATGGCTGATTATAAAATGAGAATTGAAGCGGAATATGAGGCTATAGAAAAATTATTAGCTTCACTACCGAAAGAAAATTCATTATCAAAAATCAGCAATTTAGAACTAGCCGGTGTTGCTGCGCTATTACACAATTTCTATAATGGAATTGAAAACATCCTAAAACAAATATTTCAGTTCAGAGCAATTCCACTTCCCCTGGGAGAATAATGGCATAAAGAGCTTCTTTTGACTGCAAAAAAAGCGAATATTATTTCCCAAGATTTGGAAAATAAATTCAAACCATTTTTAGCTTTCCGTCATTTTTTCAGTCATGCTTATGCTCTTGATCTGGATCCTGAAAGAATTGAACCTTTAGTTTTTGCAGCTACTGAAACATTTGAATTGTTAAAAGCTGAAATTGGAAGAATTATTTGACAGTCTGTAAGTGATTTTTTCTATTTGGGGTTATTATGAAAAAAGAATATGATTTTTCTAAAGCGGATAGAGATAAGTTCTACCATTCCGACATAAAACTTAATCTTCCGGTTTATTTGGATGATAAAGCTTTTGCATTTGTAAAAAGAATTGCAGAAAACAAAAACACTGAAGTATCTGTTGTAGTAAATGATTTGATTCACAGTGATATAAAACTGGCAGAAGTGATTAAGTAAGACAAGAAAAGAGAAAGGAACGAAACCGGATTCCATTCATCCTCCAAAGCGTCAGCAAATAAGGTTCCATTCCTCTGGTTTTCCTTTTTCATTTCTTATCTTAATTTAACCATTGCGAAGGTTTCGCTTAACCTTCCGAACGGTTAAAGAGAACAGGCTCAACCATCAGTCAAACGCCTGACACAGTTCGCAAGGTTCTCCCTTTCTCCCCTTCTCCCTTTCTCCGGTTTTCCCTTCTTCTCATTTTTTACTTGCCAATAATATTTAAAGAATCAAATTTGGCTCCGAATTAAAATTTAATTCAGTATTAAATTAGAACTAAATAGGAGGATTTAAATGCAGCTAAAAATAACTAAAGATATCCTTTCCATAACAGAACTAAAGAAACATACAAATAATATTTTACAGCAGCTCCATAACACAAAAAGACCAGTCGTTCTTACAAAAAATGGAAAAGCAGAAGCTGTTCTTCTTGATGCTTCCGAATTTGAAAGAATGTCAGTAGCTCTCGATATTATG
>DAOVQH010000285.1 GCA_030628755.1 Candidatus Cloacimonadota bacterium
CATCCCAGGTTATGTGGTGAAGCGACTCCGTCGCTTCTGCAATAACGTGGTTATTGCACTCCAAAGTTTTAATTTTCTGTCCTTTCAGATTGTAGATTTCAATCTTCACAAACGAGGATCCGTCTGAGCCGGACACAGCGCTTTGTGCTACAGAAAAGGAGATCGTTGTTTCCGGTTTAAAGGGGTTGGGAAAGTTTCTCAGCTGAAAATCACTCACCGATAATTGATTACTTTCAATTCCTATAGTATTTATTATTGTTTCCTCCACAAATTCATAACCGTTATCACTGAAGCGGAATGTAGCTTCTTCCCAGCTTATTACAGGGATTTCAGTATAAAAATCAACAGGAGCATAATAATCGAACGATGTTGGGAGCATGGAATAAATTGAACCTTCAACTTCAATTTCGGAGACCACAGGGAAATGTCCGTTCTCATCAAAATATGTGCAATAGAACTCTGTGACACCAACTCCGACCGAGTAACCTGCATTAGAAAGCTCTGGAAGAATATTTATGAAAGGTTCAATGATATACTGATCAATATTTTGAAAAGATAGTATTGAAAAATCCGCGAAAATAAACTCAGAAGGTAACGTTAGCTGGCATGTAAGGAATTCCAATCCGAGAGTGTTAGATAAATTTGGCCACTCACCAAAATATTCATCATTAGTAAGTGTTTCAATGTTACAAGCCATAATAAGGGTGCTATCAATAATTTCAGTTTCGATATCCCCGATCCATTCAAATAATTCCAGGCTGATTTCTGTTCCCATTATCCTGTACAGACCAGGATCAACAAACAAAGGGATATCAGCATAGATAAGGCAGTAAACCACTGAATCTATTAAAACATTTTCCGGGTTAAAAATCGTAGTAGTATAAAAATAAAATTCATCAGGGAAGAACCCACCACTATCGGTTGGAAAATTACCATCATTATTGGAGATTGCAGAGTAAAACCTACTATTTGAATAACCGAAATACTCCCGAGTAATATCAAGATGGGGAGCATCTTCAACCAGAACATCTCCTATAGGGTCATCTGCAACCAGACTGAGTTCTGAAATTTCAGGTGGGAAAATATCATCAGGCATAAATGTAGGCATCATTCCAACCAATGTGTCAGTCTCCGTTCTAAACCTGCAGTATTGCGTTTCACCAAGTAACGCAGGGATAATCGCTTCGTAGGTAAATCCAGAAAACTGCTGCATTTCCTGGGATGCCCATCCTTCCTGCGTTGTATAAAATATTTCCGTTTCCAATCCGGGTAATTCAAGTGTTTCACATCTAATATGAAGTTCGTCATTAATTGTATATGAGCTATTTCGGATATTATTCCAGAAAGAAAGCTCGAAACCCTGTGCAGATAAAAGCTGGAAAAGAAAGATGAGTAAAAACAGAAATATTATTTTCTTCATTTTTATTCCTAAATACATTACCATTTTCAATTCAAATATACTTAGTTTAATTTAATTAAATATAAGTCAAGATTTTTACTCAGCGTTTACTTGACAAAAAATCTAATTGGCGATTTCTTTCTAAGTGTTAAATTCCGGAGGGAAAATGGATACAATAAAACAACAACGAAATTTCATGAAAGCAAATTTCAAAGCGCTTCAAGGAATCCAGACCGATCAGATGAAACAGCTTCCTCAACCTTCTCTGGAAAAAGCTGCTGAAGAAGGTCATAAATTAATTGAATTAATTCCTATTGAAAAAATGAAAATCAAAAGAGACACTTTAATTGAAAACATAAAAAACAGGAAAAGCAGGAGAAACTTCTCTAACGAACCTTTAACAGTGGAAGAGCTTTCCTTCCTGCTGTGGGCAACCCAGGGTGTGAAAGAAGTGATAAAGCGTTTTGATAAAGCTTATGCTACCTTAAGGACAGTTCCCTCAGCTGGTGCACGTCATGCATTTGAAACCTATCTTGTTGTTCATAACATTTCCGGATTGGAGCCCGGGGTTTATAGATATCTTCCAATCGAACATAAAATGGTTCATTTATACTCAGATAAAAATCTTAAAGGAAAAATTATTAAAGCAACGCTCGGACAGGAATTTACTGGAAATTGTTCAGTGGTATTCATCTGGAGTTGTGTAGCTTACCGCGGAGAATGGCGTTATTTTACTGCTGCACATAAAGCAATGCTTCTTGATGCCGGTCATGTGTGCCAGAATCTTTATCTTGCCTGTGAAGATATAGGTGCCGGAACATGTGCTATTGCTGCTTATGATCAGGAAAAAGTTGATGCATTAATCGGGGTGGATGGTTTGGAAGAATTTACTATCTATTTATCCCCCGTAGGAAAATATTAAGAAATGAAGATTGTTGCTGGACTTGACTCTCGGCGCAGCGAGAGTTAAGAACGGTAGTGTAAAAAATATTATGAAAGAATTATGAAAGATAAAATGAGAGAGAAATGAGAGAAGTCAATCTGGAGATAAAATGTTAGCAATGGGAAAACCTGACAGGTTTTGACTTTTGGAAACCTGTCAGGTTTTGAGGTTGCGGCAGAGTCCATATTGCAAATCAGATTCTTCGATGGAAAAGCAAGTAGAGTTTCTCAGAAAGACATTCATGAGTATTAAAAAACTTTCCGAAACCTATCTTTCAAGATTTTCTGCAAAAGAGATTTCGGAAAGGTAGCAAGAATAGGATATAAGATGCCTAAGAAAGAAAATATTTTTACAGTTTCAGAAGTCAATAAGCACATTAAAAATGTGATAGAATCGAATATCCCGAATTTGTTCGTAGAAGGTGAGATTGCTAATTTCACCAAACACAGTTCGGGGCATATTTATTTCTCATTAAAGGACGAGAAAAGCACACTCCGTTGTGTATTTTTCAAAACATATAATCTGCTTCTGACTTTCACTCCAAAAAATGGTGATAAAGTAATCTGTGCTGGTAAGATAACCGTTTTTGAAAAAGGTGGAAGTTACCAATTGAATATTACCCGAATGATCCCCTCAGGAATTGGTGAGTTGCAGATCAGGTTTGAAGAACTTAAACGTAAACTTTCTGAAGAAGGTCTTTTCGATGAAAAACACAAGAAACCTATTCCCCAATTTCCTGAAACTATCGGTGTAGTTACATCAGCCACAGGAGCAGCAATACAGGATATACGAAATGTCATCTCAAGAAGATATCCTACAAAAATATTCCTTTATCCGGCAACTGTGCAAGGTGAAAAAGCTCCTCTGGAAATCATTGAAGGGATTAAATATTTCAATGAACAACATCCGGTGGACGTACTCATTATTGGTCGTGGTGGTGGTTCTCAGGAAGATTTATTTTGCTTTAATGATGAAGAACTGGCACGTGCTATCTTTGCTTCAAAGATTCCTGTTATTTCTGCAGTTGGTCATGAAATTGATTTTACTATTTCCGATTTCGTAGCTGACCTCAGGGCACCAACTCCATCTGCTGCAGCA
>DAOVQH010000223.1 GCA_030628755.1 Candidatus Cloacimonadota bacterium
AATAGCTGCAGGAAGAGAAACAGTTCTTGCCATCGAGCTATCACCGTTTGGAATTCCATAATCAATCATTGTGGAAGTGATCTTCTGTGTTTTATTTGGATACTCAGCAATGAATTGGTGATGAAGAACCAGAAGGTCACGCTCACCTTCTTCGTAAGACATTTTGTCCAGCATTATCGCTGTGAGCACATCTACTGCTCCACCCTTCTTAATTGGAACCGGAGTATCATCAAAGAAACCGAGCCATTCAAATTTTTTTAGGATAACGCTTTCTTCGGGAAGATTGTATCTTTCTATCAGAACCGTCTTCAGGCATTTATCTTTATCCATTTTCAACATCTTTTCCAGGATAAATTCCTTAACGGTTCCTTCCAAATTATCGAATATTTCATCTTCTTTATAGAATCCCATTTGAGACATAATGTACCAGGTATCACAATGACTGATATTACGGAAAGTTCCACGGTACATTGTTTTCAAGTGTTTCAAACCATAAAGCTCTATATAGCCCATCGAATCTCTGTTTGGATAAGCTTCAAAAGTTCCTGCGGCTTCCACATCCACAAACCAGTAATTCTTGAAAAGGTCTTTTCCCTCGACATCAATGACTTTGCCGTCTTTCATAAAACGGGCACCATTTCCGGCAGCTTTCAGTACGCCTTTGGGAGCCCAGGAAAATTTATAACCCAACGGATTTGTATTTGCTTCCGGAGCTGGAAGTCCACCGCAATAACTCATAAAACTGACGATCTTACCACCTTCATTTTCTACATGATGGAAAATTTTCATCGCGCTCATATGGTCGATACCGGGGTCAACACCGATCTCATTCAAAATGATAATTCCAGCATCTTTTGCTTGTTGATCTAAAGCCCGCATTTCCGGACTGATATATGATGTGGTTACCATATCTGTTTGGAATTCGATACATTTTTTTGCTACTTTCACATGATAGGTTGCAGGAAGCAGACTCACAACCAGATCACTTGCTTTTACAAATTTTTCCATTGCTTCGTCATCATCAGATAGAAACTGTTTTGCAGATGCATTTGGATGTGGTGCTGCCAGTTTTTCCGCTTTACTCAACGTTCTGCTGGCAATCACAATATCATAACTATGTTTTGCCAGATAATCCACCATTGGTTTTACAACCAAGCCTGCTCCAAAAATTGTTACTTTTTTGCCCATCGATTTTCTCCAATCTAAATTATTTTTTTGGAAGCAAATCTGGTTATTTAAAAAAACGTGTCAACCTTAATAAATTGACACGTTTAAATAATTCTTTAGATAAAAAAAGTCGCTATTTTTTCTCTTCTTTCTTATACAAAATAAGTGAATAGAGAACCGGATATAAGACTAATGACATAAATAGAACGAACATGATGATATTTGCTGTACTATTGTTGCCCAAAATTGCAGTGATCAAGATCATTAAAAGACCGGCTATTACAAAACTGATCCCGCCCAGTCGATGCGTTTTTCTCCATACTTCTTCGGATGATAAAGTCCAGGGAGTACGGATTCCAGCAAAGAAATTTGAAGGAATTTTCGGTAAAAGATTTCCCAGTAAAATGAACATCAATCCGATAAGATAAAAAATGATATTCCCGCTTGGATTTAAAATTTCTTTTGCCAGTAAGATCATGTAAATATGAATACAGGCAAAGAAAAATATGATGATCGTTGCCAAACCCGGGATTACTTTATCAAATCTTTCCTGTGCATTCTTATAACGCACGGAAATATAGGGAAGAGCAATCATCAGTAGTAAAATTGCTAAATTAATTGCTGGAAATGAAAGTACCCCTGTCCATTTTCCATAGTATCCATCAATCTCACCTTTGATGTTCCAGTGGCAGGGAATTTTTGCATCTTCCGGCAAGGATAAGCCCAGATACAAAGACGCAATTATCTGGATTATAATTATTATAAAACACCATTTGAACTTATTCACTTCTTACTCCTTTGATTTTATTCACCCTCGTTACGAAGTTTTTCTTCGTAACTCTGACTCAGTTATTTTCCCAAGAAAAACTTGGGAACGAGAGCGTAAATTTTTCTCATTTTACAATCTCCATTAAATATGAAATTACATCTTCCAAAATCGAAGAATTAAGAAAGTAAGTTATGAACTGTCCGTTTTTCTCTGAACTTATCAGGTCAGCATTTTTCAGGATCTTCAGGTGCTCGCTGATCGATGGCTTGGAAATATCAAAATGCTCTGCGATCTCTCCAGCAGTCATATCCTTCTTTCTCAGAAGGCTAATTATCTTCCGCCTGTTTGCATCTGAAAGAGCTTTGAAAACTTTATCGCTTAACATTATATTCCCATTAAACCTTCTTAGTATTTAGTCGATTGCCTAAATAACTAAACGCCAAAATGGAGTCAAGAGAAAAATTCTATAATTTTAAAATTCTTTTTTTAGAACCTTGGAAGTAGTAATACAGTTTGGAGTTCAACGATTTCTGATGAGAAAATATTTTATTATTTGACTGCGGAATAAGTATCACCATCGTCCCGATGGTTTTTCCCGTTGGGACGCGACAGGGTTACTGTGTCACCATCGTCCCGATGGTTTTCTTTTTTTATAAAATGAATTACTTTTACCTTGAAAGGGTTTTTTTATCTATCGGGAGGATGAGGTAACTGTCACTTCTTGGGAATGTTTTTCCCGTCGGGACGACGGGGTTACAGTATCACCACTGTCCCGGTGGTTTTTTTTTTCTTCCTTTTTTTTGATCCTTGATTTTCCCATCGGGATGATGGGGTTACTGTCTAATGCGCTTCAAACCAATCTTTCTCCCTTCATTCTGAAACCTTCATCCCCAACTGATCCATTAAAAACGCATAATAATCCGACCATTGCTCAAATTGAATAGATTGAGTAGTTCCACCTCCATGACCGGATGAATCTAACACTAAAAGATAGATCGGATTTTCGGAAGAATTCTTTTCTTGAAGTAGAGCAGCAAATTTTCTAGCATGAAACGGATCTACACGAGCATCGTTTATTCCTGTTGTGATCATCATTGTCGGATAATGTTCATTTTCTTTCACCTGTTGATAAGGTGAATATTTTAAGATATATTCGAATTCATCGGGATTTTCCGAACTACCATATTCTTCCTTCCAAATATTGGCAATACTCGAATGATGATACCGGATCATATCGAGTAGCGGAACCTGACATAAGGCTGCTTTCATCAAATCCGGTCGTTGCGTAACGATTGCTCCGATGAGAAGTCCTCCATTGCTTCCACCACTAACAGCCAGTTTTTCCGAGCAAGTATATTTATTTTCGATCAACCAATCCGCAGCCGCGATAAAATCATCAAAAACATTTTGCTTCTTTTCTTTCATTCCCGCCTGATGCCATTTTTCGCCAAATTCACCACCACCTCGCAGATTAGCGATCGCCAGAATCCCTTCGTTTTGAATCCAAAAAGAATAAGCCAACGAAAAAATAGGTTCCAAAGAAATATTAAAACCACCGTATCCGTAAAGTTGAACAGGATTATTCCCATCTCGTTTGATATTCTTGTTATAAACGAGAAACATTGGAATCGAAGTGCCGTCTTTGGAATTATACCAAACTTGTTCAGTCTGAATATTCTCGATATCGATATCTATCGGAGGTCGGAAAAATTCTTCCAATTCATTTTTTTCAAAATTTAAGAGAAAGGTTGTTCCCGGATATGAAAAGGAAGAAAACCAAACCCAGGTATCTTGTCCGTCTTCTCTGCCATAAATCGTGGCAGTTCCGGGCATTGGTAAGGGAACATCTCGAAGATATTTTCCTGCCAAATCAAAGATATTTATGTGAGTTTGCACATTTTTCAAATAAGTAACATATATCTTTCCGCAGATAATCGCAAAGTCCGTGATCTTGTTTTCTGTTTCGGAAATAAATTCCTGCCAATTTTCCTTTCCCGGATTTTCTGCATTTGTGATATAAACTTTCTTGTTGGGAGCGTCCTTATTGGTGAGAATATACAGTTTTCCTTTAAAATAAGAAACAGAATATTCCGCATCAAAATCATCCGTAATCGTTTTTAAATTATCGCTTCCGAATTCCTTGATCCAGACAGCGTCTTTATAGAAAATACTTTTCCCTTGAATTACATATTTGTCGTCGTGAGTGAGATATAAGTGATTCCATTTTTCCTTAACTTCATCATCCCACCAGATTTTAATATCTTCCTTTGAATCGGTTCCCAATTTATGCAAATAGGTCGCATTCCAATAATATTCTTCTCCTTCCGGAACTTCTCCTTTGAGCGGATTACAAGTATAATAAAACCCGCTGTTATCCGGCAACCAGGAAGATAGATATTGCCTCCAACCCTTCACTTTGTCGGGCAATATTTTTCTGCTTTCTACTTCCATAATATGAATAACAGGTGCTTCATCTCCGCCTTTCGATTTCCCAAAGGCAACGAGATTTCCGTCTTCCGTTACATTAAAAAAGGCAAGTGTTTCATCTTCTGCCCAATTATTCGGATTGATGAATTCCTGCATTTGAGCCTTGTCATTTTCAGCCGTATAAACCACAAATTTCTCTTCATCTTTTTTCTTTTGATGTTGGAAAATTCTTTCGGTTTTCTTCAGTCTGCGAATCGAACCGAACGAATCATAACGACCAAGTTCGTTGAATTTGTCCAATAACCATTTTC
>DAOVQH010000251.1 GCA_030628755.1 Candidatus Cloacimonadota bacterium
CTCTTCCAGCATCAGGGGTATAACTTCAGGATTGTGGGAAAAGTCAGCATCTATTTCAAAGATGTAGTCGAAGCTACTTCTAATTGCATATTTGAAGCCTTCCACATAGGCAAAACCCAAACCACGTTTTCCTTTCCTGGTTATCAGGTGGATCCTGGCATTCTTCTTTTTCTCAACGATCTGGGAAGTTCCATCAGGGGCATTGTCATCCACAACCAGGACATCAATATCTTTTCCCTGTTTCAGTACTGCATCGATTATAGCAGAGACATTATCTGCTTCGTTATATGTGGGTATAATAACAAGAGCTTTCAACTATTATTCTCCTTATTTTTTGCTCACCAGCCGTCGTCAAGACTATGGCTTGGCAAGCGGATTTTCACTGATTAATACGGATTCAGGTTTTATATTCATTTTATTCAATTTCACATTTTTTATCAGTATTCATCTGTGTGTATCAGTGAGCTTATTTTATTCTCCTTTTTCAGGTTTATCGAGATTATTTTTTAGAAGTTGTTTTTCAGGTACTTTTCTCAAATTTTTCGCAGGGTTACCGAGCCATATTTCTTCTGAAGGAACATCATCTGTTAGAACGCTTCCCCCGGCTACCATTCCGTCTTCATAAATAGTTTTACCCGGGAGGATAGTTGCATTTACCCCGATCCTGGCACCGGTTTTTATGGTTACTCCTTTAAAGTGTTTATATCTTTCTTTATCACGACCCATGTAATTGTCATTGCTGGTGGCAACTGCAGGGGCAATAAAACAGTAGTCTCCAATTTCGGAATACGCAGTTATGTAGCAGTTTGTTTCAAATTTATTCCTGCTGCCAATTACTATGAAATTTTCAATAGCAACACCTCTTCCAATAATATTGTAATCACCAATTTTGACATTCTCCCGAATCGTTGCCAGGTCAGCTACAAGGTTTTTGATTCCCATTTCACATTGGGCATAGATGGTCACATTAGCTCCAATAAGACAATCATCTCCAATTTTCGCAGGTTTGAGTTGTTTTTCCGCTTTGAAAATACTGCGGGGAGAGGTCATTGGTTTTTTGCCAATAATAGTATTATCATCTATACGAACATTATCACCTATCTCCGATCCCTCATGAATAATAACATTATGCCCGATAAGACAACCTTCTCCAATTTTCACATCGTCCATTATCACACAGTTGAATCCAATTTTCGTATCCTTTCCAATATTAGCTGTTTCTGCTATAAACTGTTTCATCAGTACCCCCTACCAAAACGTGCGTGCACTTCTATTTTAATTAAACTGTGAAGTAAAGATTTTTTTAGCCTATTTAGCTTTATTTGTTATTATGAATATCAATTATTAATAAAAATTCAGAAGATGAACATGTTTGAAAAATTTACTTCCTTTCTGATAATTTTTTATGAATAGCATTAGCTGCAATTCTACCCGCACCCATAGCCAGGATAACTGTAGCAGAGCCTGTCACTATATCTCCACCTGCATAGACAAACTCTTTAGAAGTTTCCATTGTTTCCGGGTTTACTTCAATATACCCCCATTTATTTAGCTTCAAATCCGGAGTTGTTGAAAATATTATTGGATTTGGTCCGTTTCCAATAGCCACGACTGTAAGGTTACATTCAATGAGAAAGTTGGAACCTTTAATTTCTACAGGTCTTCTTCTTCCGGAATCGTCAGGTTCTCCTAATCTCATCTGGACACATTCCATTCCTTTAACCCAATTCTGATCATCTCCAATATGCTTTACAGGATTTGTTAAAAGTTTGAATTTTATTCCTTCTTCTTCAGCATGATGAATTTCTGCATTTCTGGCAGGCATTTCTTTTCTGGAGCGACGATATACAATTGTAACTTCATTTGCTCCAGTTCTTAGAGCATTACGTGCACAATCCATTGCTACATTACCACCACCAATGACCACAACCTTATCACCCTTTGGAAGTGGGGTGTCATATTCGGGAAATTTATATGCTTTCATCAAATTAATTCTCGTTAAATATTCATTTGCAGAAAAAACATTGCACAAATTTTCTCCTGGAATTTTCATAAAAAGAGGTAATCCTGCTCCAACTCCAATATAAACTGCGTCGAAACTTTCCAATAACTCATCCACAGTGTAAATCTTTCCGATTACATGATTCAATTCGATTTTACATCCTAATCTTTTAAGATAATCAATTTCAAAACTCACAATGGATTTTGGCAACCTGAATTCAGGTATCCCATAAACCAGAACACCACCAGGTTCATGTAAGGCTTCAAAAATTGTAACCGAATAACCAAGCAAGGTTAAATCTGCTGCTACTGTTATTCCACCTGGTCCTGAGCCAATAACTGCAATCCTTTTATTGCGTTTTTCTTTTATCACAGGAATTTTAACCAGGTCCATTTTCCTTTCAAAATCAGCAACAAATCTTTCCAGGTGTCCAATAGCAACAGGTTTATCCTTTATTCCCAGAATACACAGTTCTTCACACTGGTCTTCCTGCGGACAAACCCTTCCACAAACAGCAGGTAAAACATTTCGCTCTTTTATTTTCTTGGCAGCTTCGTCGAATTTCTCTTCACAGATAAGTCTTATAAATTCCGGAATGTCTATGTTCACCGGACATCCATCAACACACTTAGGTTTTTTGCATTGCAGGCATCTTCCAGCTTCCAGAAGAGCCAATTCAGTTGTTAATCCATATGGTACTTCCATAAAGTTATGGGTTCTCAGTTTCTGGTCCTGTTCAGGCATTTCCTGGCGTGGAATTTTTAATTTAATTCTTCTTTCGTCTGCTTTTGTAAGACCATGCCACTGGCAACCATATTTCAAACAGATATGAAATGATAAAATTTTCGAATAAGCTGAAATAACTAATCTAGCGACCAGAGAACCACATTCCTCACATTTCCTTTCATCGGTTATAAGACTGGTTTGGCAATGAGGACAAATGAGGTCAGTTAATTTATCACCCTCTTTTAAAGGTACAGAAGCCTCAACATCAAAGACTTCAAGGTAGGGACTCATCATCAAGTCTATGTCCTGATTTCTAAATTTTGCTTTGAAAACCAGTAATTCCTTATTATTCTTTTTCACATTAAAGCTATTATTACAATGTGGACAGTATGCACTCAGTAATGTTTTGAATTTTAGATATTTGACATCATAATCCAACATATTTTTTTCCTTACTTTATTGAGAAAAGAAGAGCTTCTTTTTCTTCTTTCAAATACATAGAATTTCGTTTTTCAAGTTCATCAAAATCTACTTCATGCCCATTAAAATCAGGACCGTCCACACAACAGAATTTGGTCTTATTGCCAATATTTACCCGACAACAACCACACATCCCGGTTCCATCAACCATGATCGGGTTCAAGCTAACCATTGTTTTGATTCCAAATTTTTTTGTGAGTTCACAGATGTTTTTCATCATTATAATGGGACCGATGGCATATACTTCTTTTATATCGTGTCTTTCCTCCAGATATTTTTTTAATGGCTGGGTAACAAAACCCTGCTGACCATAACTGCCATCATCAGTTGTTATTACAAGTTCATCACATAACACCCTCATTTCTTCCTCTAAAAACAGTAAGTCTTTTTCCCTGGCACCGATTATACCAATAATAAAATTACCTGCTTCTCTCATAGCTTTGGTAATGCGATGTAGAATTGCTATCCCGGTTCCGCCACCCACAACAATAACTGTTCCCAGTTTTTTAATAGGTGCTTCTTTACCCAGAGGTCCTACTACATCCTTAAAGAAATCACCAACATTCAAAGATCTCATTAAAGCTGTACTTTTTCCAACCACCTGGAAGATAATGGTCAATGTACCACTGAAACTATCAACATCTGCTACTGTAAGTGGGATTCTTTCACCGGTTTCATTCACGCGAATGATAACAAACTGTCCCGGTTTAATCTTCTCAGCTATCCGGGGAGCTTTAATATCAAAACGAACGATCGTTCCCTTTGCCATTTCCTGCTTTTGAACAATTTCAAACATATTACCATTCCTCACATCTACTGTTATAAGAACATAACTTCGTAAATTGATTAAACAC
>DAOVQH010000305.1 GCA_030628755.1 Candidatus Cloacimonadota bacterium
AGATACATCAGCGAGTTTCTCAAAAAACTTCATTACACCATCAGGTTTTGGTAACACAAAATATGGAGAATAAACGCAAAGATAATCAGCTCCAAGATCGGAGAATTCTTTGGCACGTTCAATCCCTTTCCATAAACTCATTACACATAAATCAGGAGCGATCTTCGCTTTTCCTTTTGATTCTTTAACTGTTATCTCCAAAACCCTGTTAACTTCCTTATCTGTTAAAAGAGTATTTTCCCCTGTTACACCAAGTGGAGCAATACCATGAATCCCAACTTCTAACTGTTTTTGTACTAATAATTTCAAACCATCTTCATCTAATGATAATTCTTCTTTAAATGGTGTTATTAGTAACGTATAAGCACCTTTTTGCATTTTGTCTCCTTTTTTTTCTTTTTGCCACAAAGACACCCCGATACAGTCATACTTCCCTACGGGGCAGGCTAAGACACAAAATCTTTATTAACGAGTTCTTTCTTTGTGTCTTTTTGTGTGTTTTGTGTGTTGATTTTTTTCATTTATATTAAAGTCCATACTTTTTCAAAGTCTCTTTTGTAGGTTCACCTTTTTCATTCCAGCCACGAATTTCATAAACTTCTTGGATTAACTCATTAAAGAAGTCTTTGCTTAATATTTTACCTCTCATAAACCCAGATTGGGACTCTTCTTTGAAAAATCTTTCAGGCAAAATATCATCAGTGTGTTTCCTGCCATTTTTCAGGTTGTATCTTCTGGCAAGATGTGTGATTCTTCTTCCCAATTCTCTCAAAGATTCTTCAGTGTGATCCAAACCAGTTGCTGCATTTAAAAGAGGAGCCATTCTATCCAGTCCAAGAGGAACAAAATCGCAGATTACCAGACTGTTTCTCGTATTTATTTCATCCTGTCCCATAACAACTGTGTAGGGAATATCCATTATCTTGAACTCAGGTCCCATTTCCGCTTCTGTGCACCAGAGACGTGTATGGCTGGCAAAATCGGATACAGAAAGCGAAACACACATTGTTAAACATCCCAGAGGATTAACACCGGAAATTTCCATACCAAAAATATTCATTGCAAATTCTTCACATCCTTTCCCGATTTTCTGAGAAGCTTTTCTTGTCCCATCTACAAAAATTGCTCCCACTCCTTCTCTTCTCAGCATTAGTCTTATTAATTCTCGTTGAGCATATGCATTTCCCCAGGTTAGTTCCAGTCCATTCCAATCATCGATCAATCCCTTTTCATAGCACTCCATTGCAAAAGAGCAGATCACGCCCATACTGATCGTATCAAAGCCAAGGTCATTACAAAGTTCGTTTGTCAAGGCTACCTCTTTGATATCAGAAATTTCACAACCTGAACCAAGAAAAGCAGTTGTTTCATATTCGGGACCTTCAATCTTATGACCATTCCACTTTGCCCATTTTGAGCAGCGAATTGCACAATTATAGCAGCCTGTATCTTCCCAGTTCAATACTCTGCGAGCAGTTTCGGAAGTAATTCCTTCAAATTCGTCAAAAGTGCATTTCTGGAAATTTTTAGTGGGAAGATATTCGTTTTCCTGACTACTACGAACACATTTCATCGTGCCTTTCACACGACGGAATTTAACTCCATCATTATTCAGAATATCTTTTGTAAATTGCATGTTTATTTCTTTGAATTTTTCTTCATCAAAATATTTAATGTCAGTATTTCCATCCACAACTACTGCTTTTAAATTCTTGGAACCCATAACTGCCCCAAGTCCACCTCTACCAAACTGACGATGTTTATCAACACCAATGCCAGCAATTTTAGAGAGATTTTCCCCAGCAGGACCAATTGTAGCAACACAAGGGTCTTTGCCCGGATGTCTTTTAAATAACTCATTATCAGTGAAGAAAATACCTTTACCCCACAAATTAGAAGCATCTTTAATTTCAACTGTTTCGTCAGTCAGATAGATATAAACAGGCTTTTCAGATTTTCCAGTTACGATGAGATAATCATATCCAGCTCTTTTTAATGCAGGACCAAAATGCGCTCCGCAATGGCAATCATGGATAGAACCTGTCAAAGGTGAGCGAGATACTAAAGTGCTGCGAGCACTTGTCTGGATTTTTGTTCCTGTGAATGGACCTGTAACAAATATCAATGGATTTTCCGGTCCGAATGGGTCTGGGCTGGGAGCCATTTCTTCAAGTAAAGCAAACCCGAGCCCTTTCCCGCCAATATACTTTTTGAGAAGCGCTTTATCTGTTTCTCCAACTTTGTGAATTCCTGTTGAGAGATTAATATGTATCCATTTTCCAGTGTATGACATTTGTTTTCTCCATTATCTATGAACCTTGCGAAAGGTCAGTTTCTTCCATTATTTCTTCCAGACCTTCGCAACGGTTGATTTTCTTTATCTGGATTATTTCGAGTTATAAGGAGCTTTAAGACAGCGTCTTGTTTACAAGACGACGACTCGAGGTAGCGTGAATACCACCTTTACCTCGACTTATCGTTACCCCGATATGGCCATTCCCCGATAAATAATTCCATATTTTACGAGGTAAACTTACGAGTCGAAAAAGTTTGTTGATTTTTTTCAAACTATTCCGAACAAGATCAACTTTCGCCATAGTTTATTTTTTAATCAGACCGTTCCGAAGGTTTCCAACCGTTCGGAAGGTCTTAAAACAATTCTAATTATTTCTATGGATTTTTAAAAGATCGGTCAGAATAGAAAATCCGGTTTCAATTCTACCAGCACCGGGACCAACAATAGTAACATCACCCAGAAGGTCTGTGGAAAAAGTAAGAGCGTTAGTTGCACCCATTACTCCTGCAAGCGGATGTGAAAGATCGATCATTTCAGGAGCTACGGAGCCTGTAACTTCTCCATCTTTTTTCTCTACCGTTCCGATAAGTTTCCAGCGAGAATTCTGTTCTTTTGCTTTTTTAATATCATCGGAAGTTATCTTAGTGATTCCTTCACATGAAACATCATTTATATTCAGAGGTGCTCCCATAACGATGTTGGCAAGGATCGTAACTTTTCCTCTGGCATCATAACCTTCC
>DAOVQH010000019.1 GCA_030628755.1 Candidatus Cloacimonadota bacterium
ACTTTAACATTGTAAGGAGAGTAAATGAAACATAAGGAACGATATACCATTAAGAATAATAAGGATATAATCCTTGGCAGGACAAACAACATCCAGGAAGCTCTAAAAATTCAAGAAGAACATAAACATGAAGGTGCTTACATCGATGATAGGAAAAGCAGAAATAAACACAAAAAGAATTTTTTTGATAAAATCTAAGAATTGAATATATTAATTTATTTCCTGAAGCCTATTTTGTATTTTTTATTGTTTATGCCATTATTGTTATCAAAAGATATTGGTTTGATAAGAAACCATTCAAAAGTTGTTCTGAGGTTACAAATTTTAGTGCGTATAAACAATATCAGTATTATAAAGTAAGATGGATATGTCCAAATATATTGATGAATAATTATAAAAAAAATTCATTATGAAGAAAAGTAAAGAAAATAAGGGAGGAAAATCATGAAAAAAATTATTATTTTTCTTTTTGTATGTTTAGTAGTTCAAAGTTTACTGGCAGTTCAAATGCAGAAAATTGAAACTATTCCAGAAATAGGTTCAAAAGTTGTGAAGATCGAAAAAGTACATTCAAATTTTAATGTCGAAAAAAGCTCTTTCGAAAGCAGGGATAATCGGGTTGATCTGCTCTGGCAGACTTCTGACCCTGCAGCAATTTCAGGAAAATTAGCAGTTTCACAAAACACAGGGCAATCATTTGTAGGATGGTATCTAAATAGTGAAAGAGCTTCACTTTATCAAGATAATTCAACTCCTGTATGGGAACACACTGTTAATAATGCGGATTTTGACTATCCGGTAATTATGACGGAAGATGGCAGTGTGCTTGCTATTGCAGATGGAAGTACCCTGAAGGTATTTGATCCTTCTTCTTCTTCTCCAACATGGGAATTTACTGCTGCAGGTTCAATTAGGGGAATTGCTTTTAATACTGATGGGACCGTTATATTTCTTGGAGTTTATGACAGCGGACAGGATAGAGCGTTAGTTGAATCTTACGATATCGGAAATACAATACCTAACTGGAGTGCTTCATTTGATGGTGGAGTGGGGAATCTGGTTATCAGCGGTGATGGTTCAACACTTATTCTCACACAATATGGTGTAATCAGTGCAATGTGGGTTTTGAATGCCGATGATGGTTCCATTATCTTTGAAGCACCCGAATATAATCAGAATCCACCTGCAATGTCGTATGATGCTTCCATTATTGTGAATGGAGATTATGCGGGTTATGTTCAAGTTTATGAATATAACGAGACACTCGAAACTTACGAAGAAAAATGGAATTTCCATGTAGGTGGTGGTGGCAGTTCTGCCTGGATTGGAGGAATGTGTGTTTCTGCTGATGGAAGTACAATCGCAGTTGGAACATTGGTTTTTATTACTGGTGGTTTTGATGGAGAGATTTACCTCTTTAATACATATTCTCCCACCCCTATCTGGGTTTATGAACACGTGGGTGATTATGCTATTGATATTGATATGAATGATGATGGCTCGCTTATTGCAGTTGCCAGTTATGGCCCATTAAATGGTGGTTCTCCTGACTTCTTCTTATTCAGAAGACAAAGTAATGTTCCGATTTTTGAGATCAATACTTCCGGTTCTTTATTCTACGTTGATATGGCTTCTGACGGAAGTTTCTGTACAACCGGGGGAAAAGCAGTTCATGCTCGAATATTTGGAAGTGGTGGCAATTTATATTCTGTAGATTGTGACCTTGGTGGAGGTTTTGTCGTTGGCACAGTTAATCTTGAAGGTAGTGAAGATAATTCCGGAGTGAAAGTTGAAGTTCCTGACTTAGTAGGTTACTTTGATTACACAGATTACGACGGGAATTATTCATTGGATAATGTTCCAGCAGGGGTTTATACTGTTGAATATACAAAAATTGGTTATATTACAAATTATAATTACAATGTTTCTGTAATTGAAGACGAAACAACTGACCTCGGTGAGATTATTCTTCAACCTTTTGGCTCACCACCTTTGAACCTTACTGCATCTCAATCCACAGGAATTACTGTAGATTTAAGCTGGGAAGAACCAGCAGGAGATCCAACTGGCTACAATATTTACAGAAAATCAGTTCTACAGGATCCTTATCCTGAAGAGCCGTATGCTACTGTTACTGCGGGACAAACAACCTTTGAAGATGATGCAGCTCTACCCCTTATTGATTATTATTATGTGGTTACTGCTTCTCTAGTCGGTGGGTTCCAGAGTCCATATTCCAATGAAGCAACAGGTTGGATTTCTACAGGGTTTGTAGTGGATGAGATCAGTGTTTATTATGGTACTACTCCAACAATTGATGGTACAATTTCTCCGGCAGAATGGGATGATGCATTTATGGTTGATTGCTCTGATTTCTGGGGAACACATGATAATACAATCCAACCGATTGGTAGTGTGATCGGCTATTTCAAGATGAATGAAGATATGACCGAACTTTATGTAGCATACATAAACTACAACGATACAGTTCTAGAAGACCACGATGAGGTTGCACTTTACATCGATGACAATAACGATGGTACATATCCACCAGTAGGAAATGACTCCGAAGGGAATTACTGGGCTGCTTATTATGCTTCTGGAAGTGTTATCAAATACCGTCCAATTTATAATACAGGTGGAGTTGGTAATATAATGTATCTTACTGATCCTCAAATCGTGGTTTCTGTGGATACAGGTTACCTTGTTTATGAATTCGTTATTCCGATTGGAACAGAATACTGGGAAATCACACCAAGTCCAGAAAATGAATCGGGAGCAGGTATTTTTGTTCTGGATGATAATACACCTGAAGCACATGGATTTGATGCCTGGTGGCCGCTCGATAACATTAATATTTTCAGTCCTGTTGGATATGGAACAATATCGTATGGAGCAGAAGCTCAAATTCCTCCCGCTCCGGAAAATGTTGTTTTAACAAGTGTTGAAGATGAGATTCTTATTACCTGGGATATGCCGAATATCAATGATTTCAGTTATTTTAATATTTATCATTCTTTTGAAGGAAGTTTCTTTGAAATCTTAGATACAACAGTGGGAACAGCTTATGAGTATGTTATTCCCTTAATTGGCTATTACCAGTTTTACATTACAACAGTAAATCAATTTGAAATGGAATCCGAAGCTTCCGAAATTGTGGAATACATCCCGATAAATGCTGATAATTCAATAATCCCAATGGTAACCAAGTTGCAAGGAAACTACCCCAATCCTTTCAATCCGTCAGGTGCCGGACGCAGTCCAACTACAACGATTTGTTTTAATTTAGCCACGAAGGACACTAAGAACACGAAGATTGAAATCTACAATATCAAAGGACAGAAAGTGAAGACCCTCATTGATGAAAAGATAGAAGCTGGTCTTCATCATGTAGTCTGGAATGGAAAAGATGAAAATGGAAAACCGGTTGCTTCAGGGATTTATTTCTATAAACTAAAAACAGATAATTTCGAAAAGACGAGGAAAATGATCCTCCTAAAATAATGGCGGATAAATCCTGATGAAATAGGCTTCGCCCTGATACGGTCGTGCTTTCCTACAGGGCAGGCATTTCACCCATGTTGAATAAAAAAAAGGATTCAACAGGGCAAGCGGGACAAGTCCTAATGAAATAAGCATATATTATGCTGGTTCAGAGTTGTAGTCTGAACCAAAACATTTAGGTTCATCCGTCAGCTGCCGGATAGAACCAGAAGTGTAACGCTCCGAATAGTCGGAGCGTTTTTTATATATAAGCAATCTTGAACACATAAAATGTTTGACACATAAAAGCAGATTTCCTTTTTTCGGAAATGTGGATAAAGAAGTGTAGAATATTGAACTTTCTAAACACTTCTGAACTCTTAAAATATCTCGCACTTCTTTAAATTGTTTATTCTTAACCATTCAAAAAAGGAGTGCTTTATGAAGACTATTTATTTTACTTTTATCATTATTATGCTTATCATCTTCACTCAATTATTTTCAACAGAAAAATCTAAAGGAGTTGTATCTATAGGAGTTCCTGATTCCACTCAAGTACAAATCCTGACTGTTGAAGACGGATCTTCTTTTATAGGAAGAATCATCGAAATTGGTGAAGAGGAAATTAAATTTGAAACAAAACATGGAGTTTTGACTTTTTCAATTTTCGAAATAATAGATTTAAAACTGGTTTCGGAAGACCAGTTTAAAGAAGGAAAATACTGGTTTCCCAACCCTAATTGTACTCGTTTGTTTTTTGCTCCAACTGCAAGAATGCTGAAACAGGGAAAAGAGTATTTCGCAGATTATTTTGTTTTTTTCCCGACTATTACTTTAGGAATCACAAATAATATTACACTTGGAGGAGGATTCTCTATAATCCCGGGTTTGGATCTAAATGAGCAGGTTCTGTTCTTTACTCCCAAAGTGGGTATAACAACATCGAAAAAAATGAACTTAGCAATTGGTGCACTTGTTATTAAACCACCAGAGGACATATCAACTTTAGGAATTCTCTATGGTGTAAGCACTTTTGGTACTTTAGACAAAAGTTTTACATTTGGTTTGGGATATGGTTATGCTGAGGATGAACTTGCAGATAAACCAATGATAGTGTTAGGTGGAGAAACAAGAACGAGCAGAAGTGTATCTCTGGTTACCGAAAACTGGATTGTACCAGAAAAAGATGAGCCAATTCTATCATTCGGTTTACGTTTCTTTGGCGAAAAATTAAGTGCGGATTTCGCTTTAATTTTCCCAATGGAAGAAGATGTATTTATTTTTCCATATATAGATTTTGTTTATAAATTTTGAAAAACCTGAATATGAATGATAAGATGGAAGTTGGTATTTATTCTGCTATCTGGGATGGAAAAGACTACAATGGTAACCAAGTCGGTTCAGGAATCTATTTCTATAAACTGAAATCCGATAATTTCGAAAAGACAAGAAAGATGATCCTGATGAAATAAGCTCACGCATTTCACAGGATAAATATTGATTAAATAAGGTATCGAGATTGTTAAATGGTTTATTGAAAAACATTTTATTTGAATTATTTGATTGGAGGTTTCAATGAAATTAATCATTCTTTTCTGCATCATTGTTTCGCTCTGTCTGTTCCCAGCATTTATAAATGCAGATGAAAAAGAGACCGATTCTGAAGAGAAGGGTAAACTGGAAAAATTCGAATCTGAGATAGAAAAACCAAAAGAAGACAGTTCAACTCATTCTGACGATGATGATGACGATGATGAAGATGATGGCTGTAACATCTTCTGCCAAATTTTCTTTAGGATATTATACGAATTTTTTATTGGACATCCTGAATATGAACAAACCTGCCACGACTATCTCTGGGAAATTTCATTAACTGATTTTCCTTATCAATCTCCAGGATGCGGAATTTATGACTATAATACAAATCGAAAAATGCAACTGCAAATCAACAGTCATTACTTTTCAGATTTAAAAAATATTGATGGATTTTCAATTCGCTCCAGATGGCTCTTAACTCCGTTTTTTTCTTTAGATGGAAATTTTATCAGGTTAAATGAAAACCTTGATTCCGGAACAGATAAAATGGACATTTATGATTTTTTATTCAATTATCAGAGATTTCGGTTTCCGCATGTAAACTGGTGGTGGGGAATGGGAATGAAATCTGTTAAACGGGAAAAATATCATTCCGGGATATGCCTGGATACCGGATTGGAAATATTTCCTATAAAACCTTTTAGTACACAATTTTCTGTGAATATTGCATCCATAAATAATCATGCTGTTTCAGAAGTTTTTGCAAAAATTCGTTATCATTATAAACAGGGAAAGATTTTCCTCGGATATCAACGGTTTCAGGTTGAATCAGAAGTTATAAACGGTTTAATTGCAGGTTTTGGGATCTATTTTTAAGATTTTATTATGAAAAAAAATGATAATTCTTTTTATTAAAGTATAGTAAGCTCATTGAATCTGCAGAGATTTTTCGAAGAAACGAAGAAGATGATATTGATGAAGTAATTATAGATCTAGCTTCGTCCGACTACTGACGTACTACGCCGGGACAAGGGAGGAAATCGTGAAGAAGAAAAGTTTTTTTGTTTTCATTGTGCTATTATTTATCTGTTTTACAGAGATATGCAACGCACAAGAGATTCAAATTCCGATAGATGAAGAAGGTAAAATTGAATACATTGATTCGAAACTTGAGCAAAGGCTGGGGCTATTTGCCGAATACAACAAATTTCGAGAAGCTCGTTTATTTCAGATTTCAGATACATCATTTGTACTTGAGATTTTTTATCAACCTCAAGAAAAGTTATTAAAAGTTAGATTGCTGTTTTCTGTGGAGGACACTAAAAACTTTCAGCGAAAAGTTACAGAACGAATTAAACAAAAAGAACCTCAAGTTGTCATCAATCAAGAGGGACGCACAAAGCTCATAGTCGGGACCATGGTTCTTTCTTTAGGATATTATGGTTGGGCTGTTCCAGGGGCGCTTGATGTTGATGACGGAAAGTTAGCGGTAACGCTTTACATGTTAACAAGTGGCGCAGGATTTTATATTCCTCTTTTTGTAACCAGCAACATCCCTGTGACCGACGCAGCAGCAACATTGAGCCTCTATGGAGGGACACGCGGCATTGTACATGGTATATCTCTATCCAACTTATTTAGCAAGGAACCCTCTGGGCAAGGGATAATCGCATCTGGAATGCTTGTAAGCATCATCGAAGTCCTTGCAGGTTTTAATATTGCCAATAAATTAAATATTAGTGCGGGAACAGCTGAAACAATCGGTGTAGGAGGAGATTTTGGCCTTGGTCTGGGTTTGGGTACCGCACATTTGGCAAATTTTCTTGAAAATGATAATGATCAAGCAGTCGCAGGAAGCGTATTGCTTGGATCGGGAATAGGACTTTTGGGCGGTAAATTGATAGCAGATCATCAACCATATACAAGAGGTGATTCCTATGTTCTTAGTGCAGCGGGACTCCTTGGTGCTTATATCCCAATTGCGGTGGTTGATATTTCAGGGACAGAGAACGAAAAAGCTTATACCGCATCATCAATGCTTGGAGCTGTAGTAGGACTCGGCTTGGGACATAAGTTAGTACAAGAGAAAGACTTCACAACAGGTCAGGGAAACCTGATTAGACTAAGTGGACTTGCTGGAGGATTGATTGGGTTAGGAATCGCCTACCTTGTATCCTCAGAAGATGATGATAATACTACATTATATTTAACATCAAGTTCTATCGGTGCAGCTGTGGGATTTTCGTTGATGTATCGATCTTACGCACAAAGCGCTAGAACATCTGAAAAAGGGTCATCCTGGGATATCAACATTATACCAGAAGGCTTGTTTGCTCTTGCTATGGGCAAAAGAATTAATCCTGCTAAAGATACTAATCTTCCGTTGCTTACATTTAATTTTAGATTCTAATGATAAGCGAATCAGTTCAGGAATATATTTCTACAAATTAAAAGCAGGTGATTTTCAGAAAGTTAAGAAGATGTTGCTTCTTAAATAGTTTGTAACCTGTTATATTAGCCACTGGAGAAATTCAGTGGTTTTTTTATACTTACTTTGTAGCAAATACCAAAGATAATGAACTCGTATTAGCTGTGGGGTAAAAAATAGGGAAAGTCTGATTCTATTATGTATTATCTATTTCACCGATGGATATTGTGACTCGTTTCCAAGTTCACCAGATTATCCTGTTTTGTGGATATTAACAGATAAAGCAAGTTTCACCCCGCCTTTTGGTGAGGTGATACATATGGGATAGCAGGATTGTTACCGCTATCCCGAAGAGTGCTGTGCCCTCTTTTTTTTAGATATTAACCAAAAAGGTTTGACAGGAATTAAAAAAAAACAAAAAAAGTAAGCATGAAAAAAATTGAACTTTTATTTATTTTTCTTCTTTGTGCCAATGCTCTTTTCTCAGTAATTGAAGAAACTGAATCTCTGCAGAATTTTTTATATGGCTCGGCACCTGGTTGTGCATATGATAACTGGATGAGCCATATCTCGGAAGGGATCGCAGCAGCAGGATATAACCTCTATGCGCCCTGGGATGTGCAGACAAACGGTTTTGGCAATTACGTTATTCCTGATACCGTTGACCTTTTATTATGGTCATACATTACTCATGAATTCCTGCTGGGTAATCTGGAGCAGGCCCAGTACGTGATCGATGTCTATTCCTATCCTTATCAGGTAGTTATCTTTAATGACACGGATTCAGACCGCACTTTCCATATATTGCGCGAGATTCCAAATATGCTCTTTTATGATAATAATGGAACAGAAGATCCGGGAGATGATGAATTCGGCGCATTTGATCTGGGCTGGGGATTGTATATCTATTATCCGCAGGGAATCTATCCGCATATCACTACCGCTCCCCATCCCAACGATGATTATTTCACGGTTCCTCTGGCTCATAAAGCCTTTATCGAACACGAGTCAAAATTCCTCTTGATCTCAGGTTGCGGCAGAGAAGTAACCTGGACAAATATCGGTTATTATAATAACAGTAAATCAACCTGTGATCCATCCAGGGCAGAGGATCATATTTTCAATGTCATTTATCAAAGGTTCTGTGATCATATCCGAACTGAATTTGAGACCTTTGAATTCAGCCTGCAGATCCACAGCTACGACTGGGGAGAACGTCATTGGGGCTATCCCAATGTACAGATTTCCGGGGGTTATCAGGTCAGTTCACCCGATCTTCCCATCAGAGATCACTCCTCTGCTGGAAATGATATCGTCAATGTCGGCCAAACTGTTATTCTACCTGCCAACTCGGTGGGCATACATCCTCCTATCTATCTAAACGATTACTATGGATTCCATTGCAATGAATACGATTTTACCTATTCTGATGACGACACGACTTTTGCTGTAAATACAAACATCGATCTCCCGGGATATGGTTCCAACCGGCAAATGGTTTATACAAATTCCGGTCTGCAGCATTATGACGTTTTTGAAAGATTCTTTCATCTGGAAATGGATGAACTCCCCAATGTTTATCCACAAACAGTCTCTAACTATCATTGGTTCCACGGTTGGGATCCTGTCTCCCAATGCTGGGATATGGACAGCAGATTTGAAAAAGCTCTCGCCTATTATTCACCCTGGATAGAGGCACTCAGGCAAGTTCTGCCCTTGCTTTACCAAATGAACGATAATGAGATCCCTGTTGCTCCCGGCAATTTACAGGTTATCACCGAGTGCGCAGATCACATCGAGATTCAATGGACACCGGGAGATTGTTTTGATATGGACTCCTATGAAATCCTGTATTCTACCGAACCAATCGTGAGTGGAAATTATAATATTCGGGACAGATACAACTATGGTCGCCTGGCTTGCTTGGCACAAGATAACTATACTTTAGGTAACCTGCAACCTGGAGATCAATTCTATTTTGCCGTTCGCATCAGAGATAAGAACGGTAACTATTCCGCTTTATCCAATGAAGTGTTCGGCACTGCCGGCCCGGCTTCAGTAGATAATTTTATCTGTTATGGTCGAGATGAACATATACTGCTGGAGTGGGAGGCATCCAGCAATGCTCCTTTTGACGGATTCAATATTTACCGTAAAACTGAGATCAGCACTTATTCCCTGATCAATTCCTGGCTGGTAAATCCTGATCTAACCGGGCAGGCTGGTAATAATATCTCCTATTTCCTGGATGATACAGAAGTGGAAAACGGCGTCATTTACACATATTTGATCGGCTTTGAAGAGGCAGGAGATGAGTATTTTTATGGCGAAGAACTCTCGGCTGTCTCTCAGAAGATCTATCAGATTTACGCCAGCCAGACAACCTCGACCTGCTCTGATACCTGCTATTTTGGTTATAATGAATTTGCTTCTAACGGATATGATGCAAATTTCGACCTGCCGGCTGATACGACCACTGTCGGTGAATATTTCTTCAGTGAATTTTACGAACAATATTGGAACAATGTTCCCAATCATCTGGAGCAGGAAATCTATTCTGCTTACGATCCTGCGCATAGTTACAAAAGCTGGGTTTATCGTTTCAGAACCAATATCACCGGGCTGCCCGTCGAGATCGGTCTGGCCAATCTGGATAGAGATGCTGAGCGGTTTTACTTATACAGAAACGGCCAGTATACGGATCTTTCCATAGGAACCTACACCTTCACTCCCTACACGAGCGATTATTACAGTTTCACGCTCTTATATGGAAATCTTACTCCCAGTGTTGTCTTCACAGCTTTTTCCAATCAACTATTATACCCGAACGAAGTAGTACATTTCGACTGGTCTTTGGATATGCAGGTTATGGTCGATCACGTTAACGTTTATGCCGCCAATGACGTGATAGCCATTCCCATAGAAATGGAAATGTCGCCTTATATAACGGAAACATATTGGACCGTACCTCAATTGCTGTTCGAGAACCTGACCTGTAGGATCGACCTGGTGATGGATGAGGGCGATACCCTGCACTATTATGCTCCCTTCAGATTCGGTATCATCTCACCCCAGAATATCGTGCTGACCTTTCAGGGCTGGCATCTGATGACCAAGAATTTTGCCAGCAGCCAATATACCACAGCAGAGATCTTTGGCGAGGGCTGCCTGTTCTATGAATTCCAGGAAGAGGAATTCATCAGCGTTGATGAGCCGGAATTCCTGCATCCCTACTGGCTCTATGCTCCCGCTGACAACTATTTTGTGCTGACTAATGCAACCATGCAAAGAGTCGCCTGCAGTACCGGGTTGAACGCCGGCTGGAATCTCCTTCCCAATCCCCATCGCGCCAATTATACTCTGGACCAGCTTGTCTTTACTATTAACAATACCGATTATGAATATTACCAGGCGGTACAAAACAGACTGATAGAACCGGTTGTGTTCGACTACGTAGAGCTCTTTGAACCTGCCTTTGAATTAACTCCGGCCAAGGCCTATTATCTTTATTGTTACGAAGAAAATGTAACAGTGAAATTTATTCCCTATTTCCAAATAGAATATGTTCCAAACTTCGATCTGGACTGGCAGGTAACGATCGACGCCGGGCAGAATGATTACCATCCTTCAGCCATCATAGTGGGCACCTGCGCTGCGGCAGATTCGCTGTATGATCCCAACTATGATATTTTGAAACCGCTCGCCACGCCCTTTGAAAGTGCTCTTTTCTTCAGCCTGCCCATGGAAATTTACGGTGCTACGGAAAAAATGCATCGCTCTATTACCAAACCTTTGTCCGGAACAGATGAACAAACTTACACCTGGAATGCCGAACTGCAACTGGTTGATCTGGAGCCCTTATATTTCCAGTCCCAGTCTCTGGATCTACCAGCTGATCATAATATCTATCTGATCATGCCTGATTGTATCCTTGATCTATCCGGCAACGAACCTGTAGAGTATATCGCATCCGATTCTCTGCTGAATTTTTCCGTAGTGATCACCGACCAGACATTATCGGGATCGGATGATGCAGTTGTAAAAAGATCATATTCCCTTCAGAACTATCCCAATCCCTTCAAACCGTCAGGAGCCGGTCGCAGCCCTGCAACAACCATTTCTTTTTCTCTTCCAGAAAATACTAAAGACGCAGAGCTTGTAATCTATAATATTAAAGGTCAAAAAGTGAAGACACTTATTCATGAAACACTCCCAGCAGGAAAACACTCAGTAATCTGGTATGGGAGAGATTCCAATGGTAAGCGAGTTGCTTCCGGTGTATATTTCTATAAGTTGGAAATGAAGAAGGGAAAACCCTTGATAAAAAAAATGTTGTTGTTGAAATAGTGGAGTGAGAATGTCTTTTAAAGAAGTTCACAAATTAGCTGCGATTGTATTTACAGACCTGGTTGGATTTACAAAAATAATGGGTAAGGATGAGCAAGAAGGATTAGAATTACTACAAAAACAGAGAGAATTGTTTTTTCCGATTGTGGAATCATCTAATTGAACTGTATTAAAAGAGTTAGGTGACGGTTTACTAATAATGTTTGATAGTTCCATTCAAGCTGTAAGAGCTTCATTACAAATTCAAGATGTTGCAAAAGAAAATGATATTAATTTGAGGATTGGTATTCATATAGGTGATGTTATTATTAAAGATAAGGATATTATTGGTTCTGGAGTCAATATTGCTTCACGTATTGAACCATTAGCACCTACCGGTAGTATTTGCATTTCCGAGGATGTATGGTATCAGATCAGGAACCAGGAAGGATTATATGCAGCCTCTTTGGGTAAGCAGAAATTAAAGAATGTGAGAAGACTTATTGAAATCTTCAAATTAGTACCAGATGAGGTTACCCTGAAAGCAGAGCGAATTTCTTTTTTACAGAACCTTTGGCAAAGACGAGTTCCACAAATATTGGTACTTTATTTAGTTGCCTGCTGGGTAATTGTTGAGATTGTGAGCAGTTTACTTGTAGATCGTTATTTATTATCTACTCATTTGATAGATTTTAGTATTGTGACTTTATTATCATTAATACCGAGTATTTTGCTTCTGGCTTATTTTCATGGCAAACCTGGAAGGGATGAATGGACGAAAGGTGAAAAAAAAACATTGAAATTCCGATACAATAAAATAATTTCTAATTTGATTAAAAATTTAGAGATAGGAGAAACAGAGATGAAATACCAAAATGCAAAACACAAAATTCAAATAAATAACAATTATCAAAATGACAAATTCAAAACAATTCGAAATACTGGCAGGTTTGTTATTTTGAATTTTTTATTTGGAATTTATTTGTTTTTTGGGATTTGTTCTTTGTAATTTCAGGGAAACCGATTGTGAGCGATATTGAACTTTCAAATTCCGATACAATCAATTAAGGATATAAAAATGTCGGACAAAACTTATATAATTTTAAAAAAACTTGGCTGGACTCTTTTCTTCCTCTTAATTTTTCTCAATATAATAAACACAATCTTTTTTATAAAGGATAAAGTATTTATAAAAGGATTACCTTTTGAATTAAATAATGGAAAAGTTGAAAATATAAAAGACTCAACACTAATTGATATTCTGGAGAATAAGATAGTAATTAAAGTTGATACTTTCCAGACAATAATTAAAACTGAAGATATATCCGCTTCACAAGATACAAGTAACATTAAAGTAAGTGGGTCATTTATGGGTGATTTTAAGGCTGGTTGGGAGGCGGATTATAATGAAGTAGAAAGTAATATTTCTAAAATTATTAGAGAAAGAGATTTTATTGAGATTACCTATCAAGACACTTTATCAAACCTGGTTGATAACACAACTATTCAAACAATATCTACTTATGATATTGATGAATTAATTTTTCTACTAATTAGAATAGTTATTGTTCTTTTTATTTTTTTTAATTCCTATTTATTGTTGAAATTTAGCCGGGTAAAAGAAAATATTCTTATAATGTTTTTCTTCTTACTATTACCCTTTGCATTTCCTAATGATTTACCAATATCAAGTATTTCAAATATATGGAAATTTTTCATCTCCCCTTTTTGGGGAATATTATTCTATCATTTTATAATTAAAAAAGTCTCACACCATACAAAATTGAAAAAATTATATGTTATATCATTTTTTATATTCCTAATTATTTTTTTATTATTTAATACCTTTATTAAAACTGAATCAATTCGAATATTAATTTATATTTGGTCAATGTTCTGGATGTTTAAAGGATTTATAATTTTGAGAAAAGAATATAAGAAAACACAATCCATTGAAAATAAAAGATTATTTAGTGCATTTATGGGAATTTTTATTTCTGTGATTTCAATCTTTTTTATAATAGTTATTATTGTTTTTGCTTCATTGATATTTGGCGCTTCTAAGCTCTTTGAATTTGAAATTATTAATAACATTCCTGATTTTATTGGTATAATAATCGTTATTATAATAACTATTCCTATGCTTGCAATTTTTATAGGATTTTTATGGTTTTTGGGTTCGTTTACCTGGAGTTTATTAACCGGAACGGTTTTAGATGTAAAAATTCGCAGCACTCTGATTTATGCTATAGTTGGAGTAGTAGTTATCACGATTTTTGGATTAATAGATTACTCTTTAGGGGAACTTTTACAAACTTTATTCGGTAAGTTTATGGGTTCGGAATTTGTTGCAGGAATACCGGCAACTATTGCTTTGCTTGCAGTTTTTAACCCTGTTCGTAATAAAGTAGAAAAGATTGTAGATAATAAATTAAATACATCTGAATTAGATTTCCTGGAAAAAACCGGGACATTTACAGAAAATCTTTCTGAAGAAGGTGTTGTTGAAGGATTTGAAGAATATATCTGCGAAAATCTGATTCATAGACTTCCAATTGAAAAAGTCGCTCTGATTTCTTTTGATAAAGAGATGAATGATTATAAATTCAATGAAATTAGAGGAAGTAATGTTATTGAGAATTCAATTGTTGAAGATGAAAAATCAATCTTAAAAGGCAAGCCAATAATCCAAAGTTACGATAAATTATCAGATAATCCACAGGATATTTCCAGTTTTCCATTTATTATTCCGATTATCTATGACGCTGAACAAAAATGGTATCTTGCTTTAGGAAAGAAGAATGATGGTTCTATTTATAATAAAAATGATGAGAAGGCATTTACAAAACTTACTGATAAAATAAAATTATCTTTGAAGTTTATCCTTGCTTATGAAGATATTGTGAATAATAAATATGTGAGAGAGATTGAGAAATATAAAAAGGAAAATGCAGAATTGAAAGCAAAATTAGATAAATAAAATTAATATGAGAATATTTGGTTCGATCTACAAAATTGAACAAGCCATTCAAGCAAGACTTGACTCGCAGCGAAGCGTGAGTTGAGAATTGCTGTTGAATTGCTTATGGTGTATCTAGATTGTTCTCAACTCAAAGACTTCGTCTTTTGAGTCAAGTCCAATCTTTGCAAATCAGCTTTATATATAAGGAAAATTATTATGAAAACAAAAATCTCATTTTTTAAAAATCTCTGGCAAAGAAGGGTTCCACAAATTCTTGGGATCTATCTCGGAGCAAGTTGGGCAATAATTGAATTTGTCAGCAATCTTCTTGTTGATCGTTATTTATTATCTCCTCATTTGATAGATTTCAGCATTGTAATTCTTTTATCATTAATACCGAGTATTTTGTTTCTTTCTTATTTTCATGGAAAACCGGGAAAAGACGAATGGACTAAAGTTGAAAAAATTAGCATACCTGTAAATTTATTAGTTTCTGCTATACTTCTATTTATGATTTTTTATGGTAAAGATTTAGGTGCTATTACAACTTCAGTAACTGTAGAGAATGAAGAAGGACTGAAGATAGAACGGGTAATTCCAAAGAGTGAATTCCGTAAAAAGATTGCTACATTTCCTTTTGAGAATGAATCCGCAGATTCCACTTTAGATTGGTTGCAATATGGTATTGAGTTTGCTCTGATTCTCGATCTTTCTCAAGACATTTTTCTTCAAGTGTCATCTATATATACAGAATCTTTTGATCTTTCATCTCCTGTTTATGAAAAAATGAAAAGAGCAGGATTTACAAAAGGAGTTGGAATACCTTTTACTCTAAAAAAGAAAATTGCAAAAGAATCACACATGAACCATTTCCTCTCAGGCTCATTTACAAAGCAGAATGATACTCTTTTTATAAAGACAAAACTTTATGAAACAAAGCGTGGAAAACTCATTTCTGAAAACAGTTTCAAAGGAACAGATGTATTTCAATTAGTAGATGAAATAACAATCAAATTAAAGCATGATTTAGAAGTTCCTGCTCGGCATATAGAGGAAGCGAAGGACCTTCCTATTGC
>DAOVQH010000143.1 GCA_030628755.1 Candidatus Cloacimonadota bacterium
ATGAATTTTTAAAAGTTTCTTTCAGCAATCAAGGCGCTGTTGTTAACTCAATTCAGCTTAAAGAATATTTTCTCTCCGATAAAGAAACATCGGTTGAACTTATCCCGAATAATGAGTCACTTTTAAACACTGAGCTTTTAATGAGTTCAGGGAATATCCTGAATTTAAAAAATATTATATTCCAGTTTATTGAGAACAAAGAAGACAATCAAATAACATTTATCTCTCAAACTGAAGCCGGTATTATTGAGAAAACATATAAACTCACTGGTAAATACCAGGTTGATCTTGAAATGAGAATTACAAGTTATGAAGATTTTGTGGGTTATAATATTGGATTGGATAGCGGTATTGCAGATACAGAAGAATATTTGAAAATGAAATCAAGGGAATATAAAGTTGTAGGACAGCTCGATAATGCTATTACTAAATACAGCTTAGCCAAACTAAAAGAAAACCGGGAGTTATCAGGAAACATCGATTGGGCAGCTATTAAATCCAAGTACTTTACCATGGCTATCATCCCTGACGATTTAATCGATATGAATAAACTCTCTGCCTTTAAAAGCAATGAAAGTCCAGCTATGAAAATCGGTATAACTGTTTCCCGATCCGAAATAGTTCATAGATATCGACTCTATTTTGGACCTTTATTATATTCTGACCTTAAAGAATACGGAAACGGTATTGAAAATACCGTCGAAATGGGACCAAAATTCCTGCAATGGATCAGTAAAATTTTTATGGCTTTTCTAAAATTTTTACATAGTTTCATTCCAAGCTGGGGTATTTGTGTGGTTGTTTTTTCTGTAGTTTTAAAGATAATATTGTATCCTCTCACTCATAAAAGTTTTGAATCAAGTACGAAAATGCAGAAAATTCAACCTTTAATGAACGAACTCAAGACCAAATACAAATCTGACCCGCAAAGAATGAATGCCGAGCTGAAAAAACTTTATAAAGAACACGGTGTAAATCCCTTAGGCGGATGCCTCCCAATGCTGTTACAGATGCCAATACTGTTTGCTCTTTATCCAATTCTGCGTTATTCAATTGATCTCAGACAAGCTCATTTCCTCTGGCTTCCAGACCTTTCGGAACCCGATCCAATATGGTTGCTTCCCATTCTGATGGCTGTATTTATGTTTGTTCAGCAGAAACTGATGTCGCCTTCCAAACAATCTTTAGAAGAAATGGATGAAAAGCAAAGAGCTTCCATGCAAAGCCAGAAAATGATGATGTATTTTATGCCAATAATGATGTTTTTCATTTTTAAATCTTTATCCTCAGGACTGGTGTTGTACTGGACACTCTTTTCAGTTATCGGTTCAATCCAGCAATACATTATCAAGAAAAAATTCAAAAAGGAAGAACAATGCGCGAAATAATAAAAGAAGGAAAATCCACCTCTGCTATAATCTCAGAATTTATGAATGAATATAACCTAAAATTGGACGATTTTAAATTTGAGGTTATTGAAGAAGGTACAGGCAAATTTTTGAACTTATTCAGGTCCAGGCTAACAAAAATAAAATTTCTTATGCCTGATGTATCGGAAAAAATCAAGGAATTCACTGATGGCATCCTGACAAAGATGAACGTGGAATACAGTTCTGTGAAAGTAAATTTTGAAGATAATATCTATAATGTCACAGTTGGTGGAGCAAAAGACCCCGGGTTTATTATCGGTAAGGAAGCTAAACTTTTGGACAGTTTGCAGCACTTGCTTAACCAGATGATCAATAAATCTGAGAAGAAACAACTTAAAGTCCATGTTGACGTGGGTGGATACCGTCAGAGAAGAAAAGAAGCTCTTATTGAGAAAGTAAGAAATATAGCGGAACAAGTTAAACGAAATGGCAAAAGCTTTACCATGGAGCCTCTTCATGCAGCTAATAGAAGAATTGTTCACCAATTCATCGAAAAAGACAAAGCTCTAAATACAATGACTATTGGTGAAGGTGATTTTAAACGTGTGGTCATCTTGCCTGCAAGTAAAATTAAAGAAAGATCGAGGAAGGCAGAATCTCCAGAATCGAGATTGGAAAAGTAACCTGCCATATTATCTCTGCAGGAATCTGGTGGGGAGATGGTGGTGCGATAATGGGTGTGCTTCCCAAAACTCTCTGGAAGAAATTCCTGGATTATGATGAGAAAAACCGGGTAAAACTCGCTCTTAAATGGGAAAAAAGAGAAAGCATTAAAACATCTGAAAATAACTCTAAATATATGGAAAGATGCAGACCAGGAATACAAGCCAGCACAAAAAGTGAGAGAGGAATTGAAAGAGTGGACTCATAAGTAACGCAAACATCCCTATTTGCGAAAGGAGTTTTTATTATGTCGAACACTGATAAAAAGAAACGCGTTTCTATATTTAAACATCTCTGGCAAAGAAGAGTTCCACAGGTATTCGGTATTTATCTAGGTATTTGTTGGGGAATTATTGAGTTTGTAGGCAGTTTATTGGTAGATAGATTTATGTTGTCACCATATCTTATCAATTTCAGTTTAGTCACCTTGCTTTCGTTAATTCCGACTGTGCTCATCATATCCTATTTTCACGGTAAACCGGGCAAAGATAAATGGACGAAAACTGAGAAAATCTTCATCCCAGCCAATCTAATAATTTCTATTGTGGTTTTGTTTGTAATGTTCTATGGTAAAGACCTTGGTGCAGTTACAAAAACTGTTACAATAGAGAATGAAGAAGGACTGAAGATAGAACGGGTAATTCCAAAGAGTGAATTCCGTAAGAAGATTGTTATCTTTTTCTTTGAGAATGAGTCAGCCGATTCTACACTGAACTGGCTGCAGTATGCAATTTCCAGTATGATTAAATACGATTTATCTCAAGATATATTTCTTGAAATATATTCTGGATACGGCTTATATGAAAAGACTAAGGAAGCAGGATTTTCACAAGGAATTGGACTACCTCTAACACTAAAAAGGAAAATAGCAAATTATTATCACTTGAATTATTTTGTATCAGGATCTTATGTAAAACAAAATGGAGTATATTCAGTAAAAACCTTTCTTCATAAAACGAAAACTGGAAAATTGTTAATAGATCGCACATTTAAGGGAGCAGATATTTTTAAATTAGTAGATGAGATGTCTTTACAACTGAAGTATGATTTAGAAATACCCAAATCTCATATAGAAGAAACGAAAGACCTTCCTGTTTCAGAAATATTAACTAATTCAATACCTGCTCTTAAGATGTTCACTTATGGTCTTAATGCAGTTCTTTTTGATAATGATTATGAAAATGCCATAAACAACCTTGAGCAAGCGATTAAAGACGATCCAACCTTTGCATTTGCTCACGTGAATCTATGGGAAATGTTTATCAACGCAAACCAGAGTTCAAAGGCTGAAAAATCAATTCAGAATGTAATGCAGTATATTTATAAAATTCCTGAAACATATCAGTTCATAATTAAATATTCAAATTATTTTTTGAACCAGGAACCAGATAAGGCATTTGCAGTTTTGAAGATGTGGGTTGAATTATATCCCGATGATATATCAGCTCATTCAAGGCTTGCAGAATTCTATTTGAAGAGAAATCAAATGGATGAAGCAATTTTAGAATATAAATATATTTTAGAACTTGATCCTGAAGAGTTTTATTATCTTAAAAAAATTGGTTCTATTTATAAACGGAAAGGTGAATTTGAAGAGGCTTTAAAATACTACAAGCAATATGCGGAGCAATTTCCCGAAGATTATAGTTCATATACTACTATCGGTGATTTGTATGATACTATGGGTGAATATGATAAAGCAAAATCCTATTATGAAAAAGCACTTATTTTGGAACCGGGAAACATCTCTATTCTACGAAATTTGGCAAACTTTGAAATATATAAGGGAAATTTTGAGGAAGCACTTTCGCAATACGAGAGTGCCTTAAATCTGTGTAAAATTCCAAAGGATAGGGCTGAAATATTTGGAGCTTTACAATCCTTTTACAATCTTAAAGGTCAAATCAATAAATCAATTGAATACTCAAATCTGAAATTTGTTGAAGAAGAAAAATTCGTACATCCAGTGCAAATATTACTTGATAAATTCTATGGCTTAGACAAATACATTCAGATTGGTAAGAAAGATATTGCATTCCATATCATTGAAAACATAGAATCACAATTAGCTCCCCCATTTGACAAATTTATAGCCATTGGAAAATTGTATATTTTTATAGAATTAGAAGATGTAAATAATGCTGAAAAAGAAATTAAAGGGGTTGAACTTTGTATTAAAAATTTTGGGTTTGAAATGTTGCGCTCATTAATTTTTTATGCAAAAGGAAAAATTCACGAAATAAGGGGTGAATATGAGCAAGCAATTCTTATGTATCAGAAAGGATTTGAACTTCAACCAACAGAGGTAAGCGTAAATATGGAAATTGGTCGGTGCTACCGGAAAATGAGAGAGTATAAAAAAGCAGAAAAATATATACAAAAAACTTTAAAGATTTTGCCATTTTATCCCAAAGCCCATTATGAACTTGCTCTTCTTTATGCAGATGTGGGGAAAAAAGAAAAAGCATTAGAGCATTTAAGAATAACACTTGAAACCTGGAAAGATGCAGACCCTGAATACAAACCAGCACAAAAAGCAAGAGAGAAAATGAAAGAATGGGAAGAAAGTTCTGGAGTGCAATAACCGTGTTATTGCATAAAAAATCATGGGTGGTAAGCTGTTTAAAATCTTGCAGATTTAATCTTTAGTTTTGTGAGAATATTTGGTTCGATCTCTAAAATTGAACAAGCCATTCAAGCAAGACTTGACTCACAGCGAAGCGTGAGTTGAGAATTGCTTATGGTGTATCTAGATTGTTCTCAACTCAAAGACTTCGTCTTTTGAGTCAAGTCCAATCTTTACAAATCAGCTTTATATAAAAGGAAATAATTATGAAAACAAAAATCTCATTTTTTAAAAACCTATGGCAAAGAAGAGTTCTACAGATTCTTTGTATCTATTTCGGAGCAAGTTGGGCAATAATTGAATTTGTCAGCAGCCTGCTCGTTGACCGTTATTTATTATCTCCTCATTTGATAGATTTCAGCATTGTAATTCTTTTATCATTAATACCGAGTGTTTTGCTCATTGCATATTTTCACGGAAAACCTGGAAAGGACGAATGGACAAAATTTGAGAAAATTGGAATTCCTGTAAATATTATTCTTTCTTTAATTCTCCTGTTTTTTATTTTCAATGAAAAAGATTTGGGAGCAACTACAAAAATTGTTACAATAGAGAATGAAGAAGGCGAGAAGATAGAACGGGTGATTCCAAAGAGTGAATTCCGTAAGAAGATTGTTATCTTTTTCTTTGAGAATGAGTCAGCCGATTCTACACTGAACTGGCTGCAATATGGCATTGAGTTTGCTCTGATTCTCGATCTTTCTCAAGACATTTTTCTTCAAGTGTCATCTATATATACAGGATCTTTTGATATTTCATCTCCTGTTTATGAAAAAATGAAGAGAGCAGGATTTCCCAAAGGTATTGGATTACCGTTTACGCTAAAAAAGAAAATTGCTGGAGAATCTCACATGAACCATTTTCTTTCAGGCTCATTTACAAAGCAGAATGATACTCTTTTTGTAAAGACAAAGCTTTATGATACAAAGCGTGGAAAACTCATTGCTGAAAACAGTTTCAAGGGAACAGATATTTTTCAATTAGTAGATGAAATAACAATCAAATTAAAGCATGATTTAGAAGTTCCTGCTCGGCATATAGAGGAAGCGAAAGACCTTCCTATTGCAGAAATGCTAACGAATTCAATTCCTGCTTACAAAATGTATATTACAGGTCTTAGTGCAATGCTTTTTGATAATGATTATGAGAATGCGATAAATAACCTTGAACAATCTGTCAGTGAAGAACCAACATTTGCTTTGGCTTATTGTTATCAATATAGTATGTACATATCATTAAATCAAAGGACAAAAGCTGAAAATTCCATGCAAAATGTAATGCAATATATCTATAAGCTTCCAGAAAAATACCAATTCCTTTTAAAATGTGAATACTACTTTTTGAATCAAGATCCAGACAATGGATTTTTAGTAGTGAAGATGTGGGTTGAATTATATCCTGATGATATATCAGCTCATGTATTTCTTGGAATTTTATATATGATGAGAAATCAAATGGATGAAGCCATTTCAGAATATAAATGCATATTAGAACTTGACCCTGAACAGTATGATTACCTCAAAGAAATTGGCTCTCTTTACGAACAAAAAGGTGAATTTGAAGAGGCTTTAAAATACTACACACAGTATGCAAAACAATGTCCAAAAGATTATAGTTCATATACTACTATTGGTGATTTGTCTTATACTATGGGTGATTATCAACAAGCAAAGTCCTATTATGAAAAAGCACTTGTTTTGGAACCAGATGAAATTTCCACACTTGTAAGTTTGGCAGACATTGAAAATAAATTGGGAAATTTTGAGAAAGCACTTGAACAATATGAATCCATATTAAAGCTGAGTAGAACCCCACAAGATAGTGCTGAAGTATATAGCTCATTAGAACCCTTTTATGAAACTAAAGGTCAAATCGGTAAATCAATTAAATATGCG
>DAOVQH010000276.1 GCA_030628755.1 Candidatus Cloacimonadota bacterium
AATCCGGTTATTGTAAATGAATTCTATGTGCATTCTTTGGGAAACAGTAGGGGAGTAGGTTTTGGTTCCATAAATTGTAATTTATTAGGCAATAATTTAGTCATTGCTGATAATCGGAGTAATAGAATTCTAACTTATGACGCTGAGGATATTACTAATCCTATTTTGCAAAATGAATTCAGATGGAACCTTCAAACAAGCACAATTGATTTTGATGGTGAAAATCTAATTCTAAATAATTGGGTAAATGGTATAACAGAATTAGATTGGAATCAATTTTTATCTGTTAATGAGGATGTTATTGTTGCAAAAGAAATATTACTTACAAATTATCCCAATCCATTTAATCCAACCACAACAATTTCATTCTCAATTCCAAATGAGAGTAATATCAATATTTCTATTTATAATATAAAAGGGCAGAAAATTAAATCACTCGTTGATGAGAAATTCGATGCTGGGTATCATTCTGTTATTTGGGATGGTAGTGACTCTGATTGTAAGCGAGTCAGTTCAGGAATCTACTTCTATAAATTGAATGTGAATAACAAAACCGAAGTGATAAGGAAATGTTTGCTATTGAAATGAGAAAGAAGGTCTTGGAGGAAAAGATGAAAAAATTAATGATAATTACTGCCTTGGTAATTTGTACAATATTATCAGCACAAAATGCGGTTTGGGAAAATCCATTACCAATTGTTTTGGGAGATAACATTGAACTTCAACTTCCAAATATAAAAACATCTGATGGAAACACAATATTCTTTTGGTCAAAAACTGAACTCGAGGGAAGAATAATGTATGCGACTAAATTAAATGAAATGGGTGAATATCAATGGATCGAAGAAAAAAAGGTTGTTCTTGAACATGTTCCTGCTTTGATTCTTATGGAAATTATTGAGATTGAAAATAATGATTATGTGTTACACTTTGGTCATATAGACTTTAAAAACGGACCTTATGATAACATTTATAATATTATGGATAATGATGGGAATATGCTCTGGAATGATAGTTTCAGTTTGTTGGATCATAATGATGAATTATATCCGGTTTCCCAATTTAAAGACATTGTAAGCGGTTTTAATATTCTCTGTCATAATCAGGATATTGATGAATCAAAAATTCTTCATTTCGATTTGAATGGCAACTATACAGAAACTGATGTTTCCAATTATTCTTATGCGAATAAGACAACATTTCAGTTTATTAACTATAATAATTTCTACTATTTGCTTTATTTAGAAGGTTGGGATTTAACATTCGCAAAACTAAATAACAATTTTGAACCCATAAACACCTCAGTCATTTCATTAAATGTTGTTGTTTACGGCAATGATACGATTCACTTTTATCCACACGAAAATGAGTTCTATCTTTTGGTTCGAATCAATGAAACTGCCTGTAAGATTTCTGAAAGCGGTGATTTAATTTGGACTTATAATCTAAATAATTCATATAATAAACTAAAATCGGGGGTTACAGAAAACGGAGATCTTTTTATCTTGGAAAAAAATAATAGTGATCAAGTAAAATATTATCTGATAAATAGCAATGGAACACTTGCAGTTGAACAGATAATTTTGCAGGGAGAAGTAATTGATAGCTACAATTTTCACGCTTCTTATAATGGGGAAGATAAGATACATGTGATCGCTGTTTCATATAATAATAGTATATTCAGTTATTATGCTCAATCAATTGATCTGGATGGAGTCATGACTTATCCCATCTCTGGATTATTTTTGGGAGATCAATCGGAAAATATGGCTTTGGTTTTAACTTCATATTCTAATACATTTTCATATTTATCTCTGGAACTTAATGAAGAAAATAATACTGATATTACGATTAGTACTTATAATGATTTTGGCAACCAGATTATTCCCGAAGATCAAACTATATTGGAAACTTCTTTTGTTTCAAGATCATGGAAAGTATGTTCTCAATATATTGAAGATGAAGACTGTGTTATGGTTGCCTTTGTGTCAAATCGAGGTGACTATTGGGATGGCGAAGTCTATATCCAAAAAATTGACCAGTCTGGGAATTTGCTCTATGAAGAAGAAGGAAGATATTTAAACACTTATTATATTCATGATGATATCAGCGATGTTTTCATTAATGAAGATGGGTTTGTGTTCATTGTTTATGAGATTCTTGATAATTTGCAAATTTTGAAATGTGATGTTTATGATCGCTGGGGAGGATTTGTAAGAACCTACATTCTTGATAGCGGTATTTATATTTATTTTTATACATATCATCATCATACTATTGATGGCACTATTGTTGGCTGGCGGAGTAGTAGTAATGTAAAAATTCTCAAAATAAATGAAAATGAAATGCTGTGGGATGATCCAATATCAATTACTTTTCCTACTTCAAACGGATTACACAGTTATGTTACGGAAAATTATCTTTATTGCTACTATTTTGAAAGTCCGGGTTATGCAAGATTTTTATATAAATTTGAAGATGATGGTTTCATCAGCCCCGGTTGGCTTAACGGATTATATTTGAATTCTATCGAAAACATATCCGGGATTGCATGTATGAATCAAGCTAATGATTGTTTATATTTTATTAGTCAAAACCCAGAAGGAGAAATTCAGTTATTTGCAATCGATAATCAGCAGCAAGTATTTCTGGATGATCTTAATATTACAATTCCCTTTAATTCCGGTTCCTGTGATCTTTATGTTGATGAAGATATCTATCTATCCAGTTGTGATACTTTACAGCAATGTATTAAAGTTCAGAAATTCGATCTGGCTGGGAATAGCATTTGGAGTAATAATGTTATGAATTTGGATCCAAACAATAATAATGGAATTGTGTTAAAACCATCAAGCGCAAACAGCATTTCAATAGTCTCTACACTTACAGATAATTTCCGCTTCGCTTCTTTTGATTTAGATGGAAATGTAGTAACACCACCCAATGGTGTAATAATTGTCGACGGACGTGGTGAAAAAAGAATTATTAACACTCATGAAATGGATAACAGTCAGTTTCTTGTCACCTGGACTGATCAATGTGTCGAAAATATCCTGGATGGTGATGCTATGCAGTATAATGCAATTTGTGGTCAGCTTTATGATTTCAGTTCATTATCATATAATGAAAACGTTATATCAGATTATTCAATCCTAAAATTATCAAACTACCCTAACCCGTTCAATCCTGAAACTATAATTTCATTTTCAATTCTAAATGAAAGCAAAGTCGATCTTTCTATTTACAACATAAAAGGGCAGAAAATAAAACAGCTTGTCAGCAGCATCCAGCAGCTGCCAGAAGGTCAGCATTCAGTTGTATGGAACGGTAAAGATAACAACAATAAAGCAGTCGCATCAGGAATTTACTTCTACAAGATTTCTGCAGGTAAATCATCAGCTATGAAAAAAATGTTATTAATGAAATAAAAGAGTTCTGCAAAATGAGAAAACATATGTCTTTCTGAGGATGAACTCACATAGTCATACGACGAAGAATCTCATTATAAGCGGAGATCCTTCGTAAGAGAAATATTCAGAATTTCTCAGGATGACGAAATCATTCTATTTTGCATAACTCATAATATAAAAAAAAGAAAGAGGAGATAAAGATGAAAAATTTAAAGAGACTTATGTTTATTTTGCTGTTACCGATT
>DAOVQH010000214.1 GCA_030628755.1 Candidatus Cloacimonadota bacterium
AAGAAAAGTTGCAACTGGGAAACCTTCAATATCTACTTAAGCAAATATCCTCTACCTAAACCCAAAATTTATCATAACTTTTATAGTCAAAATGGTTATCAATGTGAATATTAATGAAGAGCCCGTTGCGGGAAAACCGCACGGCGGGTTCTGTGAGGGGTGTAGAACTTCTCACAATAATTTTGAAAATAAATTATACAAGGAGTTTTAATATGCCTACTCGACAACCTACACATAATTTAAGAGAAATAACAAATCACAAATGTATAAAAGAATGTAATACAGAAAAAAGAAAAGAAACAACAAATAATGACATATGCAAGGTTACAAAATCAGAATTTGATAAATTACCAGTTCGATGTGTTGGGAATTGGGCTTATCAAAAAATTTATCGGCTCAATCAATATTTTGGAATATTTTCAAATGGAATGAAAAACAAATGGCTTGGATTGAATTATATTGAATTATGTAGTGGACCTGGGCGTTGTATTTTGCGTAAGACAGGTGAAGAAATTGATGGAACATCACTTTCAATCCTTAGACATCCTTCATTCAATTTCATAAAAAAGGCTATTTTTATTGATAATGATGAAACAATTATCAAAATATTGAATAAAAGGATAAAGCATCTCTCAATAAACAATGCTTATAGTATTAAAGGCAATTACAATGATATTAATACTTTAAAAGATATTTTCTCTGATTTAAATAAAGATTTCTTAAATTTATTTTTTATTGATCCTACAGATTGTAGTGTCCCATTTGATACTATAAAATTTATTAAGGAATATTTCACAAATGTTGATTTTATTATGAACTTTCCCTATGGAACTGATTTAATAAGAAATTTGCCTGGTGCTATACTAAATGTTACTTGGCCTAGTAGAGTAAAATATTTGAAATTTCTAGGAAGCAAAGATTTTTTTGAAAGAAAAGAAGTAAAAAACTTGGCTGTTTCACCTAACAAACAACAATTGGTTTTAGAGTTTTTTATAGAATATATAAAAAATTTGAAATTAATAGGATTAGAATATTGTGAGTCTGAGCAAGTAAAAAATTACTATATGTTATTATTTGCTTCAGGAAATTCAAAAGGATTAGAATTCTGGAAAAAATCTCAGAATATTAGTCCTAACGATCAAAGGGAGATTATTTTTTCATGATAAGTAAATCTGTTTTCGGTACTCACGAATGGGCAGATAAAACAGCTAATTGTATAAATGGATGTAAACACGACTGCAAATATTGTTATAGCAAAGAAATGGCAATTCGCTTTAAAAGGAAAATACCTGAAAATTGGAAAGAAGAAGAAGTACGAAATATTCAGTTAAAGAAGAAATTCTCCAAACATTCTGGTACTTTTATGTATCCTTCATCTCATGATATCCATCCTGAACATTTAGCAGAAAACATACAATATCTTGAACATCTTTTGGAACCTGGAAATAAAGTATTAATCGTCACTAAACCTCATTCAGAATGCATTACTGAAATTTGCAGAAAATTTAATAATTACAAACAAAAAATATTATTCAGATTTACTATTGGTTCTAGTAATTCTGATATTTTAAAATTCTGGGAACCTGGTGCACCGGATTTTAACGAGAGATTCGAATCAGTCAAATACGCTTATAATGCTAATTTCCAAACAAGTATTTCCTGTGAACCAATGTTAGATAATAACATTAAAGATTTAATAAAAATTATATTACCTTTTGTTACTGATGCAATATGGTTAGGTAAAGCAAATTTTCTATTACGAAGATTAAAAATGAATGGAATAAATGATTTTGAAACAATAAAAAAGGCTATCCAATTAATTGAATGGCAAAAAGATGAAAATATATTAATCCTCTATAAAAAATACAAGCATAATCCTAAGATTAAATGGAAAGAGAGTATAAAGAAAATCGTTGGTATAGAGTTACCTTTGGTTAAAGGGTTAGATATTTAAATATTTGTAGAGTTCTTATAATCAAATACATGTTAATGTGGATAGTTTTCAATAACATTAATGAATCCTCGGAACAGATAGATGGAAATCTATAGATCTTGAACTACATAACTTTCCTGATAATTAAAAATATTTTGACAGAAAATAATATATATTTAAATTTGTTCCCGTAAAGCATTAAAGAGTTTGTGAATAGGAGTTTTAAGAAAAAACAAGATAATATAAGGAAGCTTATATTTATGAGACAAAACATAAATAAAAAAATTGGTGATTTGGAAGTAAAACTGTTAGCTTTTATGCAATTGAAAGATTCTCCGATAATTAAATCAGGAGATATGGTTGAAGTTCTTGGAATTACTCAGCAAAGAGAAAATAACTTGCTAAGTAATATGAGCAAAAAGGGACTGGTGGTACGAATAAAAAAGGGATACTATGTAGTTTCTCCAAAGCTTCCAACCGGAAATTATGTCAGGATATCTGAATATAAATTACTTTATTATATTATGCAGGCGTACAATACACAATATCTGGTTAGTGGTCCTACAGCAATATATTATTATGGTTATACAACACAAATTCCGAATAGAATTTATGTTTATAATAGTAGAATATCTGGAGATAAAGAAATTGGTGGCAGGTCATTTGTTTTCATGAAAACATCTACTAAAAGGTTGAAAGCAGCAGACATCATTACAATGTATGATGGAACAAAAGTACCTTATACTTCCAGGGTCAGGCTTTTAATAGATTGCATTTACGATTGGAACAGGTACAATACTTTACCGAAGGTATTTAAATGGATAAAGAAAGAGATCGAAAAAGATCCGGATATTACAGAAAAACTGGTAAGCAATGCTATCAGGTATGGTAATAAATCTGTTCAGTGCAGGTTGGGTTATTTGTTAGAAAAGTTAGATGTTAATGCTAAATTTGTTGATAGGTTGCAAAAGAAAATTACTGGAAGTAAATCAATAATACCATTAATTCCAAATACTGATTTTAAAGGTAGTGTAAATAAAAAATGGGGATTGATAATTAATGAGCAGATATAAAGAAATTGAAACTGAACTAAAACCTTTCCTCAGACCAGAAGATTTCAATAAGTTTGACTTTGAAATCGCTTTCAGGATTGTTGAACAGATCATGAAAAAAATATAATTAAAAGGGTTCTGCAAAATGAAAAAAGGCTGTCTTTCTGAGGAAATCTTTGAAGAATTTTCTCACGAAGAATCTCATTATAAGCGGAGATCCTTCCAAAGGACTACGCCTGCCCCGTTGTATAACTGGGGTGCAAGATTCGTCCAGCCTTCGTCCCGAATGCTTTCGGGAGCAAGCAGGATGACAAAAAACACTCTATTTTGCAGAAATCATAAAAAATGTAATTAATATAAAGGAGACCCTTATGCTCAAATACATGTTATTATGGATAGTTTTTAATAATGTTTACGAATCTTCTGAATTAACACCAGGTTTTGGTTTCAGTGCCTGGATAGTAGCTGATTCCACCACCATTCTATTCGATACAGGTGTAGATGGAAATATCCTGATGGATAATATTTATGCTCTCGGACTCGATCCGAAAGACGTTGATATCGTTGTAATTTCACATAATCACTGGGACCACATTGGGGGTCTAGAAAAATTCCTGGAAGCTTCAAGAGAAGATGTGAAGGTTTATGTTCCTTCCAAAGCTTTCAAAGAAATTCAAAGGGAATATCCTACAGCAAACCTGGTACCAGTAAAAGAACACATTGAGATAGCAGATGGAGTCTGGTCGACAGGTGAACTCAAGGGTTCATATAGTTTCTTGCCTTTATATGAACAGTCTCTGGTTCTTGATACAAAAGAAGGATTGGTTATTGTTACAGGTTGTTCACATCCTGGGATCGATAAGATAGTTAGAAAAACTCACACCATGTTTCCAGATGAGCCAATTTGCCTGGTTACAGGTGGTTTTCATCTGGGTAGTGCTACTAAATACCAGATCAATAAAATTGCTAATTCTCTCCAAAAGCTAAATGTAAAATATATCGCTCCTTCTCATTGTACAGGCAGTCCTGGTATAAATATTTTCCGTGAGAAATGGGGAGATAAATTTATAGACCTTTCTTTAGGCAGGAAATTTGTAATAAAATAAAAAACCGAACAAGAATTTTCCCTGCCCGGTTTATAATTTTCACTGATTAATTCAACCTATTTATAAATTCGCAAAGGGACTATCTTCGTCTACTATAATTTTTTTCTTTTTCTGTTTTTTATATTTATGCCAGTCGTCCTTACTCTCAGTAGCGGATTCAGGCATATTAGTGGGCTCAAGCGAAATCCTGCGGGAATCTGTGTCAATTCTCACAACTCGAACCTTATACTCTTCGCCAACTTTGGATTTATCTAATTTTATACCAGCAAGCTTCATTTTTGCACTGGGAAGAAGCCCGGTAACACCCTCGCTGATCTTAATAAAAGCTCCGAAGCTGACAACATTCTCGATTGTACCTGCAACTATATCATCTTCGGAAATGATATCTTCAATATTATCCCAGGGATCGGGTTGAAGTGCTTTAAGTGAAAGCGAAATTTTATGATTCTCAGGATTGATTTTCAGAATTTGAGCTTCAACTAATTCTCCCTCAGTGACAACTTCCGAGGGATTATTTATACGTCTTCCCCTTGCTAATTCAGAGATCGGTATTAGTCCCTCAACTCCAGCTTTGATTTCTACAAAAGACCCGAATGGCAGATTACGAACCACTCGACAGCTTACTATATCACCTTCTTTTAGTTCTTTCATTGCAGCATCGATCGGGTTTTCCTGA
>DAOVQH010000289.1 GCA_030628755.1 Candidatus Cloacimonadota bacterium
ATCAAATTCTAACGGGGTTCACAATTAGTTACTTTACAAAATCAACTTGAGAAATTATTTTACCAGTAACATTTTTCGAGTTTGAGAACTTTTATCACCGACTTTAAGTAGATAAAGATAAATTCCTGAACTTACGGTATTACCTGAATCATCTGTACCATCCCACTGAACACTTCTAGTTCCTCCCGATAAATCGGGATTTGGGAATGGTTGAAGTGTTTTCACATTCTGACCTTTTATATTATAGATTATTATTTCTGTGTTTTTCTCGGTGTCCTCGGTGGTGAATTTAATCGTCGTTGTGGGATTGAACGGGTTGGGATAATTTTGCAGAAGAGAGATTGAACCCGGTTGAATTTCAGGTTCATCAGCACTTATTGGAGAATATAAATACAAAGATATCGATGTGGTTAAGTGTTGTGGATTGTTCAGGTTATTTCCATTGTCAAAGAAAGCATACCAGTCTATTTCTGAAGGAATATCAAACGAGACAAAACCATCTGTAGCTTCTGAGAATACATTAAATCCATCAAAAGGATTACTGTTTTCATAAATTACATAATTTGTATAATCTGTCATGAAGAAATTTAAAACACCATCGTCTTCTATACTATTGTAAAAATCGGTATTGTCAATATCGTCCATAATTATGGCACCGGTAATGATCGGGTCAGGAACAGTAAAATCAACTTCCAGACGATAATCATCTAACACATCTTCGGGAACAGATATCTCGGTAAAATCTGTCTCTGGCATAGTTCCTGCAGCATTTAAAGAATATGTGTAGCTTTGTCCATTCACTGTATTGGAAACAACTAAATATACCTGGTTAGGGGTTGTAGGATCATTTCCAATTTCAGAATCCATGCGGGCATAGTATGTTCTACCCTCTCCAACAATAAAAGTATATTTTCCTTCATTATCTGTATATCCCCAATTATCCCAACCTGGTACTTTAAGTGTAATTTTTGCACCATCAATCGGATCACCGTTACAATCCAAAGCATAAATAATGATAGTTGCAGTACCTTCAGAATACGTACCTGTAACCGGTGTGAGAAAACCATTACTCTTAATCTCAAACACAGAGGCGAATTGCCAGCCCCAGCCATTTTCATAAATAAGAGGATTATTAATAGAATTATTTACAGGTTCCCAGTGGTGCCAGCCTTCATCCCAGAATTCATTCCAGGTGTGATCACTGGAAATAGCCAGAATACTTGTACATGGTATAAGAGCAGAACGACAAGCTGCTGCAGTTAGATCTGCATGTTCACCACACCTTCCGATGTGCTTTCTGTAAATACGAACAGGTTGATGAGGACGTTCATAATCAGAAGTGAAGGTCATAGACTCATTTACCCACTCTGTGATAGTTAAAATCGCATCATCATCCGTAGTTAAAGATGCATCCCAGACAGTTGGACAAGTTTCCAGCATGTCTTTAAGACGCGGATAACCGGTATCAGAATAATTGTAGAGAAAGTTACGCCAGAATACACCATCAGGTGGATCAACAATATTATTTGTGTGAGTATTGTTATTTTCTATAATATCAGGATCAATATAGGCTGAAATTTCGTCTGTTATTTTTGGATGAACTAAATACATGTAATAAATTTCTTTAGGAACTTCCACCTGAACCAGTTCTCCAAGCTCGTTTATTTTCCAGTACAGTGTTGTGGAATAGTAATTTTCATCTGTGGTTGAGGTGCCATAGTCAACTATTTCCACGTACTCAAGGTCGTTATCGGTAAGATATATTAAAATTGCATTTTCAGTAAATAAATCCGGATTGCTGTAGATGGATGAAAGAAAAGCCACTGAAGAATTGGCAATTGAAAATGCAATTTCATCGATAAAGGGATCAAATGAATTATTAATTTCTCCAGCCCATATTGCCTGGTCTGTATCAGATAGTTGACAGAAAACATTTTCCAGATCGGCTCGCATCCAGGCAGGCGATTTTTCAATGGCTTCTATCGATTCCGGAATTAGCTCCTCATAATTTGAAATTATCTCAATAATTTGTTCGCTGCTGTTAAATGCAACTCCGAGATGTTTTCCCGGACGAATAAAAGAATCTAAATTTAGAAAGTCGATTAGCTCCCAATCTTCCCTGCCTGGAGTTGGGAATGAAACTGTTTTTGCTTTCTCAATTAGATCCGGATAGTAAACTTCAGCCTGTCCTATGACTGTTAGTTTGTCCGGTAAAATTTCTTTGTGTGTACAACCACGCACTTCATTACCATTTAGAATTGTTACCATTGATAAGATAAATATTAAAAACATTAATACTCGGGTTTTCATAATTTCAACCTCCTATTTTTAATTTATTTTCTATTTATTATTAAATGAATTTAATTTTCATAAATAAAACACATTTCATAAATAAAAAATATGAGTAAATTTCTTTTTTCCTTATTTTTTTATCAAGGTATTTTTATAATGATTTTATAATTTTATAAAAGAAACTTGACATTATTTAAAAATTTTATGAAAAAAGATTAGAGGTACAAAATAAAATTAAATTATTGGAAGAAAGGGAGGAAAAATGCTAGTATCTACAGTTCTTACAGTTGTTGGACTTGTTGTGATAATAATCGCCTGGATCGTCCAGCTTATTACCATTATGGGTAAATCAAAAACACTTAGTCTTTTTTTTGTTTGGATTCATCTTATAGGAGTATTGTTCATTATTATTGGGAACATTGGATTTAAATCAATAACTGCAGTTACACTGAATATTATATTAGCTGTAATTACAATTTTGATATTAATCATATATCCTAAGAAGAAAAAAGCTGAGGAGAAAGAATAGGGATATTTTATAAAATATTTTCTAATAATTATTCAATATCCTGTTTAGGATCTTAATAAGAGGCTGTCAGGTCAGGTATAGCAAAGTTCAGTTGGCAGATTTTTATTTCTTTACATTGAACAAAATATAAAAGGTTTTGTAGAAGTTATTCGCTTGCCTTGCCGTATCTGGCAGTTGAAGGAGAAGGCAGGTGGTTAAAAAAATGCTAAAATAGCTCAGTGGTAGAGCAACTGATTCGTAATCAGTAGGTCGGGGGTTCAAATCCCCCTTTTAGCCCCATAATGTAATTAGCATTAAACTCTTTTGTATATCTATCTTTTTAGTTTTATATGAGTCTATTTTCAAAAGGAGTAACATTAAAAAGCATTTACTCATTTACCGATTTCAACGAATCTTTTTATCTCATCTATACTCAAATCCTTGAATCCCAATTTTTCCATTGTTCTGCTACTTTCAAAAAAATTTATATTAAAATCTTTTCTTAATATTGAATTTGCTTGATATATAAATGAATCTATTATAGGAGTGGGGATATTTAATTTCCTTCCAATAGAAGATAATGG
>DAOVQH010000069.1 GCA_030628755.1 Candidatus Cloacimonadota bacterium
CACTGTTATATCATCAAGCAAGAAAGTGGTTGAAGTTTTACCAATATCATCAATATAATGAGCATCGGAAAAAGTGACGAGAGGAAAGCCCGATGCCATTGGAAAATCAAGTTTTTTCTTTTCTGACATATATCTCGGTGATAACTCCAGACCATCCAGTTCCAATCCTTCAGGAACAAAACCCAGTTGACCGATCAAGCTGAATCTTTCACGGTCAATATGAGAAGCAATAGCAAGTCCGTTTAAAGAATGTATAAGCTCGACTATCCTATCAACTGTCAGGTCAGTTGCTCCGATCAATAGTTTCTTATTAAAATCAATGATCTCATCCTGCTCATCCACTATTAGTTGGTATCCGAAAAACTCCTCGTCATTCTTTCCCTCCAGATTTTCATAAACAATTTCCTGGAGTTCAGATAATTTTTTATCTTCATCAAAAAGAGCCAGGATATGCACTTCTTCTTTAGATGTAACTTCCATTCCGCCAAGAACTTTCAGATTATTTTTTTCTCCGGCTTTCTTTACGGCAGCTACATTTTCAGATGAATTATGGTCACAAATCCCGATCACATTCAATCCTTTTGATCTTGCTTTTTCTACTATCGCCATAGGCTTCATTTCCATATCACCACAAGGGGAAAGACAGGTATGAATATGCAAATCCGCTTTGATCTTTTTGAGCATTCTGTAAAAACCTTATTATCTCTTATTCCCGTAAGAGTTCTGCAAAATGAAGAAAAGCTTGTCTTTCTTCCCGAAAGCCTTCGGGATTCCAGAGGTAATCTTCCGAAGAATCTCATCATAAGCGGAGTTCCTTCGAGAGAAAAGAAAGATGAATTCCTCCAGTCTTCGCTCGCTTCGACTTGGCAAGCAGGATGACAAAAACACCCGATTATGCAGAACTCATTTTATTTCCGTGTATTCCTAATTCATAAAGTTTTCCCACAATTTCAAAAGTAGATAATTCTGTTAACAGAATAGGAATATTTTCCTGTTCTGCTTTCTTCAAAGTTGCTTGTTCCGGTTGTCGCCCATTTACAAGAATGATTCCAGCAAGTTCCTGTAAATTCGCCACAGCTACAATATTTACATGAGTTTGCAAAGTGATCCAGATGTTATCTTTTTGAGCATTTGCAATGACATCACTAAGCAGATCACTTGCATAACCTGCACTTACTTCTCTATTAATATCCCCGGAAACCACTTTTAAATCGAGTTTTTGCACTATATCTTTCAGGTTAACCATATTTACCTCTTTTCTCTTATCCTTAACTAATAAAAATTAATCTTCATCACGATAATTACTGAGCTTAACAATAATTTCTAAATGTGTTCCCTTCCCAACTTTCGATCTTAGGGTCATTTTATCAGCAAATTTCTTTATATTGGGGAGTCCCATACCTGCACCAAATCCTAATTCTCTAACCCATTCGGGAGCAGTGGAAAAACCGGGTTTCATGGCATTTTCAATATTGGGAATACCAGGTCCTTTATCTGTTATAACAATTTTAATTTGATGCGGTTCTACATAAGCTACTATAATACCTCCATCAGTAAAAGCAACAACATTGATTTCAGCTTCATATGTTGAAATTGCTGCTCTGCGCACTATTTCCGGTGAGAGACCAAGTCTATAAAGCGTTTTCTTTAGTCCGGTGGAAGCTTCTCCTGCTTTATCAAAGTTCTTGCCTTCTACATAATATTGAAATTTTAAAAAAACCTCATCAGCAATAATATCATTAAAAATGTGACTTGCTCTATATCTTCGTTCCTCTTCGTCATGATAGGCTGTTTCTAATTTCTTTAGTACTCCTTTAATAATATCACTTTTAGTAATAATACCTACTAATTTTTTATCTTTCCTTGAAATCACGGGAAAACGACCAAACCCAAATTTCTCGAATTTCACAACAGCATGAACAAGTGGTTCATCAGCATACAGGGTTTTTATATTTTTTGTCATCCTATCTTCTATCAGATCATCCATTTTCCCCTGTTCCAAACATTTGATAAAATCTTCTATACTTATAAGACCAACAAACTCGTTGTCATTTACAACTGGAACCCCAGAAATTCGCTTATTTTGCAAAACATCTCTTAAAAAATTAACAGGCATTTTGGGACTGACAGTTTCAACATCCTTAGTCATTACATCTTTAACTTTTAATTCATAAGTCAGCTCTTGAATCTTGGTGGTTGTTCTTTTATTATTATCCATTTTTTATTTTTCAAAATTTAAATAACTACAACTTTTGAGACCATTTTTATACAATCGTCCACAGCTTTCAAACGTTGTAAATTTTGTTATAAATACAATTATATCATTCTTTTTAGCTAAGTTTATAATATTTTCATCAGGGATTTTTCCCATAACAAAACAAACTGCTTTTATATCAGCCACATTAGCAGTATTAATAACCTGGATATTCATTAAGCTTGTTAATAGAATAGACCCTGGTTTACCAAAAGCTAAAATTTCGCTCATCAAATCTGATGAACAACCTATTTCTATTTCTATTTCAGGATCGTATTCTCCTGAAACAACTTCTGCTTCAAGTATTTCTTTTATTTCTATAAGTTTCATAATTATTATTCAACATTTATTGAATCAAATTTACAAACAGTATAACAGATACCACATTTAATACATTTATCCTGATCAATAATGTGAGGTTCCTTGCGATTACCGGAGATAGCATCAGCCGGACAATTTTTTGCACAAACTGTACAACCGGTACATTTATCAGGATCGATATGAAAATTAATTAATGCTTTGCAAACATGAGCAGGACATTTTTTATCTTTTATATGAGCTTCGTATTCATCTCTGAAATTTGCAATCGTTGAAAGAACCGGATTTGGAAGTGTCTGACCCAGACCACACTGAGAAGCATCCTTTACAGCTTGTCCCAGTTCTTCAAGAAATTCAATGTCACCTTCTTTTCCTTTACCTTCTGTTATTCTTGTCAGTATTTCAAGCATTGCAGAACTGCCTTCCCTGCAACTTACACATTTCCCGCAACTCTCATCACTGGTAAAATCAAGGAAATATTTGGCAAGGTCAACCATGCAGGTATCTTCATCAACTACTACCATTCCCCCGGAGCCCATCATAGAGCCAACTTCGGTTAATTTCTCATAATCGACAGGTAGATCGATTAATGAAGCGGGAACAACTCCTCCGGATGGACCACCGATTTGAACACCTTTAAATTTTTTCCCACCGGGAATTCCGCCACCAATATCATAAATAATCTCTCTGAGAGTAATTCCCATAGGTACTTCTACCAAACCTGTATTATTTATTTTTCCAACGAGAGAGAAAACTTTTGTTCCTTTGCTTTTCTCCGTGCCAATACCCGCAAACCAGTCCGCACCACGCAGAATTATTCTGGGCACATTAGCCCAGGTTTGTACATTATTGATATTAGTTGGCTGTCCCCACAATCCTGATTCAGCAGGAAAAGGAGGTCTCTGACTGGGTTCGGGTGATATTCCTTCAATCGAATGAATCAGAGATGTCTCTTCTCCGCATACAAAAGCACCTGCGCCCTGCTTGATCTGAAGATCAAAATCAAAACCTTTGTCAAGGATGTCTTTTCCCAATAATCCATATTCTCGTGCCTGCTCGATTGCAATTTCCAATCTATGAATAGCAAGCGGATATTCACTTCTGATATAAACAAAACCTTCTTGTGCACCTATTGCCTTTGCTCCTATCAGCATTCCCTCGATAACTGCATGTGGATCGGATTCGACGATACTTCTATCCATATATGCACCGGGATCACCTTCGTCGGCATTGCATATTATATACTTAGGGTTACCTTTTGAATTTTTACAGATCTCCCACTTCAAACCTGTTGGGAAACCTGCTCCTCCTCGACCTCTTAACCCGGAATTCTTTATCTCTTTGATTATATCTTCAGAAGTCATCGATGTTAATACTTTTATTAAAGCATTATATCCGTCCCTGCCAATATAATCATCGATCTTTTCAGCATCTATCAATCCCTTATTCCTGAGAGCAATCAATCGCTGTTTGCTGAAAAATCCAATTTCACTCACAGTAGGAATTTGAATCTTTTCACCGGGAGGTGTGTACATCATTTTTTTGACAGGTCTTCCTTTCAGGAAGTGTTCTTCCACCAGGTAAGGAATATCTTCCGGAGAAAGCAATTGATAAAATATATCTTCCGGCTGAACTACAACAATAGGACCTTTAGCGCAGAATCCCTGGCAACCCGTGCCGACAACCAAAACTTCTTTATCTAATCCCTGCTTTTTAATTTCTTCTTCTAACAGTTTCTTGATATTAAAAGAACCGCACGAAACACAAGCCGTGCCTGTACATACCATTAAATGAGTTCTATAAGCCATTTTTAGGGTTCCCTCTCACTTCCTATTGCAAGGGCATATTCTTCTACGATTTTCCCCTGAAGTACATGCTCTGAAAATATTTTTTTTATTTTATCTTCGGTTAGATCACCATATTTTACAGGTGTTTCTCCTTTGAGTTCTACTGTAGCCATTGGTTCTCTGCTGCAAAAGCCGGCACATCCGGAAGTTGTTACAATTATATCGTCTCGACCGGATTCTTCGACTACTTTAATAATAGCATTCATTATCGCTCTCGCTCCGGCAGCTATACCGCATGTTCCCATATGAACAGTTATTTTTGCATTAGAAATTCCTTCGCGAAGAAGAGTTGCTTTTCTAACCTTTTTTCTTATTTCTTCAAGGTCCTTAATATTTAATTTAGGCATCCTGTTTTTCCTCCATCAATTTATAATGTCTAACAATCCCGGGAATATCTGCTCGTTTTAATTTTCCGTGAACATCTTCATCAACCGTGATTACAGGTGCCAATCCACAACAACCGAAACAACGGGCAGTTTCCAGGGTGAAATTCATGTCTTTTGTAGTTTGTCCCACCTTTATGCCCAGTTCAACTTCGAGAGCTGCAATAAGTCCCGGAGCTCCCTGTACATGGCAAGCAGTCCCAATGCAAGCAGTTATAATATGTTTTCCTCGTGGTTCAAGATTAAAAGCATTATAAAACGTAACGATATTATAAATATCTGCAAGATGTATATCCAGTTCATCAGATACATATCTCAAAATATCTTCAGGAAGGTAACGGAATTCTTTATTTATCTGCTGAAGAATTGGCAATAAATTACCTTTCTGGTCACGATATTTCTCCAAAATCGGTTTAACTATCTTTAAGTCTTCATCCTTTAATTTTATATATATTTTTTCAACAGGATAAAGTGCAATTGAGACAGGACAATTTTGAGTACAAGCTGCGCAACCGGTGCATTTATCTTCATCCACATACCTGGGTTTTTTCTTTACTTCAACCTTAAAATTTCCAGCTTTACCAACTACTTTTCCCAGTTCGGCATTTGTGATGATCTCAATATTCGGATGTCTTCCACAATCCACTAATTTTGGTGAGAGAATACACATAGCACAATCATTTGTGGGAAATGTCTTATCCAATTGAGCCATAGTACCGCCAATAGCCGGTGTTTGCTCGAGAAGATAAACCTTAAACCCGGAATTTGCCAGATCAAGTGAAGATTGTATTCCTGCGATTCCTGCGCCTACTACCAGAACAGAACCAACTTTCTTATTTCCCATCTATCAAAACTCCTTAAACCTTTTCGAAGAACAGATTAAAAAAACTCTTCATTTTTTTCCATCTTTTTTCTCTTTTTTTTAGCCGCATCCGCCTGACTCAGCCGGTGTATCTTCTGTTTCTGATTCATTTGGATTAAGCCATTTTTTGTAACCGCCTTTTAGGTTTTGAATGTTTTTATAACCAAGTTTCATCAAGGTTTCCGTGGCTAAAGCTCCTCTTCCGCCTTTTTTACAATAAATAATTATTTCATCGTCTTTAGACGGCATATTTTTGCGATTTTTCCAAAAAGTTATATCAGCTATTTTAAATTCCAATAAACCCCTTGGAATGTTTTTCGTTATTGTATCAGGATATTCTTTTTCATCGTTTTCATCTGGCTGATTTATATATCCTTCTGCAAATTTACCCGGTTCTCGAACATCTATTATGAACCTTAATTCACCGTTTTCCAATTTTTGGATCAATTCATCATAAGAAATTTCTTCGATGCCTTTTCTGGCTTCACTCACCATTGCTTTTGCATTAGCAAAATAACCTTCTTCAGAAAATCCTTTTCCGCAACCCGAAATGAGAAGAAGAATCGCAGAAAGAATAATCAGATAATTTGTTTTTTTTCCCGAAAGCTTTCGGGATTTCATTTCATTCAACATTTCTCCTCCTTCTATAATGCGGAAAATTTTCCGGTCTTTTCATTCCATTTCACGAACATATACCACAGCAGAAGTATTACCAGGATAAGAACAACTGCACCTGTATAACCTAAATAATCCGGTAGGAAAACCTTATAACGAAGAGATTCCGGTAAGGTTTTTTCAACTACAGGAACGATAAATTTCTTAGAAACAGGAGCCATTATTACAAATCCGACAATTGACATCCACAGTTTCACGTGTCCTTCTCCGGCACGCCAGAGAGTTCCAACTGCGCAACCACCAGCTATAGTCATTCCCAGACCAAATATGAATCCGCCTATAAGAGCACGAAGCCAGAAGTTAGCATAAACAGATTTCATTTCAATTGCTCGAACTGCAGTTTCTCCGGCATTACCTACTCCGAAATACTTAATGACCGTAAAACCGATAAGAACAACCAGAACGCTGATAATTATTGCCACCGGAGCTGTTGCTTCACCTGTCATAAACGGTTCTCTGAAAGCACGAGTGATGCAATAACGTGATCTTTGCAGAATTATTCCAAGAATGAGTGCGATAAATACATGCCATCCTAGAACTTTTGAAAGAGCTGTTCCCTTGGCTGTATAATTACTAAAGATATACAAAACAACAGCAATAAGGATCCAACCGAGCCATCTTTGCCAACCGGTTTTTTTACCGGTTCCCGGAATTAATGTGCAAGATTTTCCCATACTGATTTTGGGAAGTGCTTCCATTTCCCAAAGAAGATATCTGAGAGCTACAAAAGTTCCCAGCATAAATCCGAGAGAAAGGAACAAAGCTCCTCCGGAAAGTGCGGGAACTCCAGAAAAGAAACCACCTATAGTACAACCAATTCCTACAGTTGCACCAATTCCCATTAATGCACCACCAATAAGACCTTTAACGAGCTCCCCAATTGGAGCTACTTTAATACTGAATTCTTTGGAGAATAAAGATGAAATAAAAGCACCAAGAACGATGAAGATATTCAGTAATGCAACTGTGTGCAGACTTATCGGTGTGCTTGTTCCGAGACTTTTTACTCCGAGGTTTTGGAAAAGGTTCTGTCCAATACTAATATAACCTCCACTACCACCCCACGGATATTTAATCACGAAAAGTAGAATATTCAATATAGCCAGCAAAATCCCACCAACCCACATAGGCCAGGATTTGCCGAACAAACCATCGAATAATTCTCTTAAAACTCCTTTTTTAAACACGGCTTACTCCTTTTTTACTTTTTCTTAATGTAAAATTTAAAAGCACCACCATCTTCTGTCTGTTCCATGAAAATATTCCCGGTCTTTTCGCACCAGGCAGGAACATCAGTTTTAGATCCGGGATCAGTTCCGATCATTTCCAGAACTTCACCGCTGTTCATTTTCTTGATCGTTTTGGCCAACTTAATGATCGGCATCGGGCAGGAAAGCCCTTTGCAATCCAAAGTTTGATCTACTTGCATTTTACCCTCCTTTTTTTATTTACGCTTTTTATTTACCACAGAGCACACAGAGAGCACGGAGAAATTAATAATTTTTTATCCGTGATTATCCGTTCAATCCGTGTCATCCGTGTTCTATCTTCTACCATTTTATCTTGATTTCTTTTTCCAATTTTGTTTTAATTTTATCATCTAATTTATTATCTGGATGCAATTTCTGATTGATCAGTTCGCAACGCAATTCCTGAACAAATTTATCCAGTTCTCTTGCTTGTAGATAACGCTCTTTGGGAATATAACCTTCTTTTATAGCCATATCACGCAGAACATCGATAACATCAGAAAATTTAACTCCCTGTGGACAAAGAGCGTAGCAGGTATAACATCTTGAACACATCCACAGAAGGTCTGATGATAATACTTCTTTTTTCATTCCCAGAATGCACATTCTAATTATTCTTCGAGGATCATAATCTTCGTGAACTTCTGCAACAGGACAAGCAGCAGTGCAGGTGCCGCAAGTGAAACATCTTTGAAAATGTTCTGCTCCTGGCATAGATGCGATCTCATTCTTAAAATTGGCATCCATTTCACTTAATATAATTTTATCTTTAGCCATCTATTTCTCCTATAAATTTAATATTTAATATTGAAAATTGAACATTACTTCGCAATGGCAGTTTTTCTTGATGAGAAAAAAATTGCCGTTAATTCCTTTGCTTCTTCAAGTAAGGGTGATATTAAATTTTTTATAATTAATTTTTCTTCAATAATAAATTCCAACCAAAATGCAGATTCGTCAGCTTCTTCCAAAACGATACTGATTTTTGATGTAAAACTCGCTTTTGATTGAGCCAAACAAACTGCACGATAATTAGCTGCAACCGATGTCGAACATCTGATTAATTGCTTTGCAATATGATTTCCTAATGTTGTATTTGGCAACGATAATGCTAATTTAACACATTGATGCGCAAACTTTTTCGTTCTTTTTAATAATTCTTCTTTATTCATAATTTCTCTCTCTAATATTCAAGATTAAATTCTTTCCACAGTTAGAGAATTTTCTTTCAATTTCTCTTAAACAATATTCAATATTCATTTTTCAATATTCAATTTTACAAGGCTTCTGGTATTTTCTTAATCTCTTCATATGAAAACACCGGTCCATCTATACAAACATATTTAGAGCCAATATTACATCTGCCGCATTTCCCGATTCCACATTTCATTCGCCTTTCTAAAGAGGTATAAATCTTCTCATCGGGAAAACCAATTTCAGTGAGAACAGGAAGAGTGTATTTTATCATTATCGGAGGTCCGCAAACAACACACCAGGAAGTTGGATCGAGAGATACTTCTTTGGTTACTGTTGGCACAAATCCCGTAAGTTTATTCCAACCTTTAACCGGATTATCAATTGTAAGATGCAAAGTAAGATCATCGCGTTTTTCCCACTCTTTTATTTCATCTTTATAAATGAAAAGGTCGGGATTCCTGGCACCATAAACCACGGTTATTTTTCCGTAATTTTTACGATTATCCAGCATATAAACAAGAAGCGAACGCAATGTTGTGAAGGCAAATCCACCGCCGATTATCACTACATCCTGTCCTTTGAACTTCTCAACCGGATACCAGTTTCCGAGTGGACCTCGAATTCCTACAATATCACCTTCTTGAAGATAATGAATTTCGTTCGTAACGGAACCGGTGCGGTTTACAGTGAATTTGAGAATATCCTCTTCAGTGGGAGAAGAAGCAATGCCAAATGGAGATTCACCTTTTCCCAGAATGGAAAATTCACAGAATTGACCCGGTAAAAAATCAAATTTATCTTCTTCATTTATATATGACAGATCATAGGTCTTTAATGTTCTGTCAGGACTTTCAGTATAGATCTTTTTTACTTTCATCTGAAATGGAATATATGTATTTTTCATTTATTCCTCATTTTTTCTCGTTCCCAAACTTTTAACCTGTTGTATAATGTTTCGAGCCTGCCACGTTCTTCTTGCTTTTCTCTCAATCTGAATGTGGAGGTTTTTGTTAGTGGATATCATCATTTCTCTTTATAAACAATATTTCCATTTTTAAATACTATATGAGTTTTTTCTAAATTTTCAATAGCTTGAAGTGGATTATCTTTTAAAATCAAAATATTCGCTTTTTTATTAGATTTGATAGAACCATATTTATCATAAACATTTAACCAATAAGCTGGATATTTTGTAGAACCTTTTATGATTTC
>DAOVQH010000118.1 GCA_030628755.1 Candidatus Cloacimonadota bacterium
AAATATATCCGCATACGTCACATACATATTTTTGCATTTTTTCCCTCCTTGTCCCGGCGTATCTGACCACTCACGAGTGGTACAGAGAAGCCTGACTGTTATTTAGCCACCCCAGTTAGTCAACCATGGTATACACCATGGCAAGCGGGGCAGGCTGACATTCAGTGACTGACACTGACTTTTTTCTGGTTACCAAGCCCCTGCTTGGTAACCTCTTCTCTCTTGTCGATAGGTTAAACTATCAACACAATTGCGTTAGCAAGTTTAACTTGTGAGAGAGATGTATCCAAGCTGAGGCTTGGATACAAGAGTACAATTTTTTTGTCAGTGCTTTGTCAGTGTGAGTCTCGTGGCTTATTAATAATTTTCTACCCAAACCTCAAAATGTGCCTGGGGATGATCACAAACCGGACAAATCTCAGGTGCTTCGATAGATTCAACGATATGACCACAATTACGACATTTCCAGAATACCTTTCCTTCTTTTTTGAAGACAGTGTGATTTTTCACATTATTCAGAAGTTTCCGGTAACGGGTTTCGTGTCTTTTTTCTACTAAAGCAACATTTCTAAAAGTTTTTGCTACCTCATCAAATCCTTCTTCTTTAGCAATTTTTGCAAAAGTTGGATATAGATCCATCCATTCTTCCTGCTCACCATTTGCTGCATATTCCAGATTTTTTAATGTGTCGGAATAAGCAACCGGATAACCGGCATTGATTTCAATTACATTTTCATTCATACCATTTTTAATCAATTGTTCCATAAACAATTTGGCATGTTCTTTTTCATTATCAGCAGTTTCATTGAAAATTTCTTCAATTTGTCTGAAACCTTCCTTTCGAGCAACAGATGCATAATAATTATAGCGCATCCTTGCTTGAGATTCTCCAGCAAAAGATTTCATCAAATTTTTTGCTGTTTTACTTCCTTTGAATTTTGGCATATTTCCTCCTGATTTTTGCCACTGACTTTCACTGACTGACACTGACTTTATTCTGGTTACCAAGCCCCTGCTTGGTAACCTCTTCTCTCTTTTAACTTGTGTGAGATATATCCAAGCTGGGGCTTGGATACAAGAGTACAATTTTTGTCTGTGTTTTGTCTGTGTAAGTCTTGTGGCTATTTTTTAATTTTTCCATAATCCATGCAGATTGCACCATTCTCTTGTTTCGATGATTTCTTCTTTTTTTACAGGGAAGAATGCTTCCGGTTTATCACCAGGTTTTAATTCAATTCTGCAGATTTTGTTTTTTCTAAGAACCTCGATGAATTTGATATAATGATTTTCTAGCATTGGGTGTTCCTGGTTCTGACCAACTTTTACCAGAACTCCACCTTCTACTTCTTCCACATAAGGAACATGTTTTTCCGTTGAAGCATCTTCTGTTTTTGCTTCTAATTTTACCATTGGAACTCCACAGCAAATTAAAGTTGGTTCTCCTTCGTTTAAGATTTCCACCACATTACCGCATTTTTCGCAGTAATAGATTTCTCGTAATTGAGTCATTTTATCCTCCTTTTTTAGCGTTCAGCAATTCAGCCTTTCAGCAATTCAGCCTTTCAGCAATTCAGCTTTTTCAGCAATTCAACTTCTTAAGCTTACAATAAATCTTGAAAGCATTTTCTTAACTTCAATTGTTTTTTCATCAAGCTTCTGATATTCTGCTTTCAATAAATATTTCAAATCAAAAGAAAGCAAAAGAAGATATTCCACTTCTGATGCAGAACCCATTGCTATTATTGAAAACCTTTGTAATTCCTTTTCAGAACTCCTTCCACAACCTTCTGCAATATTATTTGGAACTGAAAATGCTGCTCTACGAATTTGATTTGTTATGCCATATAACTCCTCTTTTGGAAATTTTCTTGTTACCTGATAAATCTCAAGCGTTAACTCGTGAGCCTTTTTCCATACATTCAATTTCCTGAAATCTCTCATATTAATTACTCCTTTTTTGTAGCAATTCAGCTTTTCAGCAATTCAGCATTTCAGAACTTCGGTCATTAAGCTGACATGCTGACCGGCTGACCGGCTGACAAACTTATCTTCTGACAAGCTAACTTGCTATTATTTTTGGCAAACAGGACAATAATAGGTCGAGCGCCCTGCCTGCTTGATTTTTTTTATTTGATGTCCACATTCACAATATTCCTTTCTATAAACTTTAAGGAAATTCTGAAATTCCCCGGTTTTATCTTCCACACTTCGATAATCAGAAATAGTAGTTCCATTATATTTTATCGCTTGTTCAAGAACTTCTTTTGTTTTTTCAACAATGGTTTTCAGCTTTTTTAATGAAAGTTCATTTCCCTTTTTCAAAGGAGAAATTCTTGCCCTATATAAAATTTCATTCGCATAGATATTGCCTAAACCTGCTATAATCCTTTGATTCAACAACAAGTTCTTGATAGGAGATTTCCGATTTATAAATTTCCTTTTCAAATATTTTTCATTAAAGTCTTTTGAAACTGGTTCCAATCCTAATTTTTCTAAAGATTCAACTTCATCGTCTTTCTTGTAAATTTGAATTTTCCCAAAAGCTCTAACATCATCGAATATCAATCTTGTATCATCTTCAAACATAAGATTCGCTCTTACGTGGGAATACATCTTTTCAGGCAATCTTTCATAAATTAATTTTCCGGTCATTCTCAAATGAATAATCAATTTATAATTGTTTGAAGTTTCCATAATGATGTATTTTCCTCTTCTTTTAATGGACACAATAATTCCTAGTTCAGGATTAATATCATCGATAAAATTCTGAATCGTTCCTTCACGAACTTCGTTCAAAGAGACAATTTTTTTGTTTAAAATCTTTTCATTTAACCCATTAACTATGGTTTGAACTTCCGGTAATTCAGGCATATTTTAACCAGCTTTTTAGCATTTAGCAAATTTCAGCTATCATCTAATATCATTCTCGATTCTTTGCATAAATACATTGAGCATTTTTCTTATTTCAATCAAATTCTCATTCAGTATTTGATATTTATCTTTTAAGTAATGAAGATCATAAGAAAGTAACAAAAGATATTCAACTTCTGAAGCAGAACCCATTGAAATGTTAAGAAAGTAGGATAATTCCTTTTTTGATTTTCTTCCACATCCTTCAGAAATATTGTTGGGGATGGATACAGAAGCTCTTCTAATCTGATTTGTAATCCCAAAAATTTCTTCTTTTGGAAAATCTTTAGTAACTTGATAAATTTCTAAGACAAATTTATGTGCCTTTTCCCATACTTTTATTTTCCTGAATTCTCTCATTATCTCCTCCTAATTTCTAATTTGCTAACAAACTAACGGCTAATCAGCTAACGGCTAACCAGCTAATCCCTGCAATTCTTACAAATGCCTTTCAAATTCACATGATGTTCCAATACTTTATGACCTTCTATTTCCTTATTATTTAAACATTCAAAGGCTTTTGAAATATCATAGATTTTTCCGCATTTTATACATTTGAAATGAATGTGCGGTTCTGTATTGTATTCATATCTTACTTCATTTTCAAATAAACTAAGTGCAACCAGAACACCTTTCTCTGTAAAAGCCTTTAAAGTATTATAAACTGTTGTTTTAGATAAAGTAGGAATCTCCTGAACAAGTGCCTGATAAACCATATCAGCTGTAGGATGAATTCTATTTTTCTCCAGAAACTCGAGTATTTTAATTCTTTGTATAGAAGGAGCAATACCGTGTTCTTTTAAAAGCTCTTTAAAATCAATCATCATTCCACCTTTGTTACAATATCTAACTTGTAATGGTTACAAATATGTATTCATTCAAATTTATGTTAAGAAGTTCTTTAATTTTTATTTTATTAAAAGTATTTTTTGTATTTTGCCATATTCCCCAGCTTCTAATTTATAGAAATAGATACCACTGGCAACAGACATCCCATTATTATCTGTTCCATTCCAAATTTCTTTCCAGATCCCTTTTTCCATTTCTTGACTAATAAGAGTTTTTACCTTCTGTCCCCTGATATTATAAATGCTTAATTCAACTTTTGATGGTTGGGGAAGATTGAATTCTATAGTAGTTGATGGACTGCGTCCGGCACCTGACGGATTGAACGGGTTGGGGTATAAGAAAGAATAAAAATGGTCAGATGGCATTATATTCTCTTTTATGTCAGTTTCACCTATTTCATCCAGAAGCTGATCGAAGAAAGCTTCCACTCCATCTTCATAGAAAAAGTAAAGTGGAAATCCCAGCAGAACAAATGTTGCATTCGGCTCATTTTTAAGCGCAACTTTTTCACCGATATATTGACTGCCACCAGAAGCCTCAAAATTATAAATTCCGTTTTGAGCTTCAGGGAAAATGCAGACATATGGCAAGGTACCATTAAAAGCAGGACTAACTTTATCCGGATTAACATTCAATTCAGGATAGAGAGAAGAGCTAACTCCGGTTAACTCCCATACAGTTACTATCTGAGTTTGACTAAACGCTAAAAAGTCATTTTTAAAGTATTCAGGAATTTCAAATGCTGTTTTCCAGCCGGAAATAATAAGATTCCCTCCACTAATAATATAACTACCAAGATTATTAATGTTATCTTCGATAAAATGTTGAGAGAGATCATCATCGTGCCAGATGATCGTGGAGTAGTTTGCCAACAACTCCAAAGAAGGCATCCCATCTTCTTCATAATCATATGATGTGTAATCTGTGGGAATCACAGCTTCATAAAACTCATCAACCATTGCGTCATCCGGATTTCCCTGCATTCCAGATCCATCCCTAGTTTCATCTATAACGAGTATCCCTTGATCGAGCGGAAAATCAATGGGTGTAGCTTCATAAATTTCTGAAAATGGAGTTTCAAAATTAGCGTCTTTTACTGCTTTCAAACAATAGTAAAAGGTTATACCATTTGTCACGTTCTCATCTTCATAAAAGGTATCTGTAATCAGTGTTGAATTTAGAATTTCAAATGGCCCTCCCGGAGAAGTTGATCGATAAAGATTATAGCCATCCACACCGATCTCTTCCCAGAATTCATTCCAAAAAATAATAACTTTCTCATCAGCAGCATAGGCATTATTGATTTCACATGAACGATAAATATTACTCCTCGAAAGTACCCAATGATTTGGATCAAACTCAATTGAAGTATAAGCTGGTGAGGTTATCTGGTAAATCGTCTGCTCGGGAATATCCGGAGTTGCATCTACCAGAATTGAATCATGATATGTGTCATAGTTTACATGAATTGGAGCTTGCATATAAAAATCTGTTTCTGTATTTGAAGTTGTTTGCACATATGTCATAATCTCAGTTGTGGCAGCTCCGGCATAAATGAAATAAGTATATTCCATACTTGGAAGTCCCGGCTGGAATATCCATTGCTGGAAGAATTGTTCCAGATCAAGTCCGCTAACATTTTCACAAACTTCCTGAAATTCAGAAGTAATAACATTGGAATTGTAATATTCCAGGAAATAAGTTTGTAGAATATTAAAGAAAACTTCATCTCCCACCATCAGCCGCAGCATGTGAAGAACAGATGCAGGTTTTTCGTAAGTTGCAGGAGTAAAATAAGCTCCCGGTGGTGGATCATAAACAATATAAGCACCACCACCAGCCCAGGATATATAATAATTATGAAAACTGGATTCGACATAATCTACCATTGCTTCAAAACCCAGCCAAGCTTGTGTATAAACCGCTTCCGAATAAGTTGCAAATCCTTCCGAAAGCCATACATCAGCCCAGGTTAATGGTGTAAGACAATTCCCAAACCACTGATGAGCAAGTTCGTGTGCAATTCCTCTTTCATAGGTATGATTTCCGGTTATCCAACCGGTTGTCATTGTTGTCATTGTTTGATGTTCCATAGCTGCATATGTAGCAAAATTCGTAACAGCATTACCGTATTTTTCAAAAGGGTACATTCCATAATGGTCAGAAAAAACTTCCATCATAAAAGGCAGGTTTGAAAAATCTTCGGTTGCATTGGCAACATAAGAAGGTGGTACAAAATTCTGGATGGGAATATCTCCGAAATTATCTTCTAACTCAACAAAAACTCTGGCAACAATTGATACCAGATATGTTGCCATGGGATTCTCGCCCTCCCAATTATGGGTTCGGGTTCCATTCGGATTATTCACAATCGAGGTTCTTATTCCATTGCAGGCTGCATCCCAATCTTCACGAACAGTAATGTGAAGATCAACTAATGCTTTATCCCAGGGATGATCATAACCTGGCCACCAGTAACGTGAAGCATTAGGATCGGATATTGTGAAAACATAACTTGGACTGAAATACATTCCCAGTCCGTTCCAAATCGGATTTCCTGAATATTCCACAGTTGTTGTGAATTGTACTCCTGGATTAACAGTTCCAAGCTCGATGGCGATGAGACTATTATCATATGTATAAGTTGCAGTACTTCCATTAAGAAGAACATTATCAACGCTCATCTGGTCTAATTCATATTGGATCTCTGTAATTATTTCATCAGCCTCGATTGTTGCAATTACAGTACCATTTATAAATCCATTTACTTCATCAATATCGATGTAAATATCATAATATAAAACATCAAACCCATGAGCCGAATCTGCCCTGGTATATTCATAAATAAGTGCAGTTGGTGTTTTAAAACCTTCTGGTTTTGGATGACTGAATATACAAACTGCAGAAGAAAAAATAATAAGAAAAGTTATAATTTTTTTCATAAGTTCCTCCATCTAAACAAATTAATAATATGAGTTACTTTTCCAACGGTAAAGATAATTAGGCAACCAATTTTTCAAAAAAATATTTTTATTTGACAAAAAAACTGTTATCATATCTTTAGCACTCGATAGATATGATTGCTAATAAATAAAAAATAAAAACAGGAGGCTTAAGTTTTATGGCAAAACAAATGAAATTCAGTCACGATTCCAGAACAGCAATTAAAGCAGGCGTTGATATACTCTCCGACGCTGTAAAAGTAACTTTAGGACCGAGAGGAAGAAATGTGGTCTTAGACAAGAAATTTGGTTCTCCCACAATTACAAAAGATGGAGTAACCGTAGCAAAAGAGATCGAACTTGAAGACCCTTTTGAAAACATGGGTGCTCAACTGGTTAAAGAAGTTGCAGAAAAAACCCACGATGTTGCTGGCGATGGTACCACAACTGCTACTATTCTCACTCAAGCCATTATTGAAGAAGGACTCAAACATGTAACCGCAGGTGTCAATCCTATGTATCTTAGGAGAGGAATTGAAAAAGCATCAAAAGCAGTGGTGAAAAAAATTGAACAACTTAGCAAAGAAGTCAAAGACTCAAATGAAATTGCTCAAATTGCTTCTATCTCTGCCAACAATGATATGGA
>DAOVQH010000317.1 GCA_030628755.1 Candidatus Cloacimonadota bacterium
AAAAAGGACGCAACTTCCAATTACATCCTGCTTAGAGGTATAGCCTACCTGACAGCCAAGACATAAGAAAGTGCGTCCGGCACCTGACGGACGCATCCTTCTTACTTATTCTGGCTGTCTTAAAATTTGCGATTTTCAGAACAGAACAAACAAAAAGATGCAAAATAAAATTTTATAAAAGCTAAGTCATAATCTCGTTTTCCTTCAATAATAATTACATTAATGATTTAAAATAATTTTCTCTACTTAACTGATGACAAAATACGAAATTTTATTCATATTTGTCAAATTTATCTTCCGGTTTAGTTTTCAAAATTAATTCTTCCCTTAACAAACCTGGCAATTTTATCCGCAGCATTGATTGATTCTCCGGCATTTTTTTCGCTAATCAACTCCCAAGGCAGATCACCTGGATAGCGACCTTCGGTAACAAATTTATTTAAAAGTTTACATTCCTCTCTAAGTGTTTCAAACTCAGTGTCAAAGTCAATAGTGTAAGTAAGCAGTTCTTCTAAATCATGGATTTTTTTTAAAATCCAACCATTCCAAATTAAATACGCTTTAATGTATTTTTCAGCACTTCCCTGACACATAAAGCATACAGTATGATATGGTGAGAAGTCTTCTTTAATGATAGTTTTTGCAGTAAGTAAATTTTCTTTTGCGTAAGAAAGCCAATTTTGTATTAATTCAATCTCTTCAGGATTTCTTTTTCTCATATAAGACCTTCCCATCTTTAAAAATGTGGTAAAGGTAGAATGGATTTTTTGCTCGAAAGTTCCATTCTACCTCTTCACTTTTTCTTACAAATAAATCAACTGGAAATCTTCTACCCCATAGCAAGTCACGAACATTGCTTGTCATATCTATGCTGTTATGCTTCCCATCTTTAATTATAAACAAATCCAGATCACTATCTTTTTTATAATCTCCCCTGGCATAAGAACCAAACAGGATTATTTTTTTCGGGTCAATTGCTTTGACTATTTTTTTAACAATGTAATCGATCAACTGTGGTGTAATCTTTGAAGTCGCTAATTTTTTATCCATCGAAAATCCTTATTTTGAAAATTAAAATCAATTTTTTATACTAACAGTCTTCTTTTTTTGATATTAATCCTCTTTTTGCACAAATCGAAACAATAATTTTAGTTCATCTCTGTCAAGAAGTTTTATGGCTTTCGTGAATTTGAAATTAGAAATTTGGAATTAGAAATTGCTCAAAATGAATTAGTAAAAATTTTTCCTTGCCATAATTTGTTTCTATTTATTTTTAGCTTTTCGGTTTATAGTTAATAATAATATTAATCAATAATCGAAGTTTTTCGGGTTAAGGAGAGGTAATGGCAACTACATCCGACATCAGGAATGGGCTGATCATAAAGTTTAAAAATGACCTTTATGAAATAACTGAATTCCAGCATGTAAAACCCGGTAAAGGCTCTGCATTTGTTCGTACAAAACTGAAGAATGTAAAATCCGGTAAAGTCATAGATAATACTTTCAGAATCAGCGAAAGAATAGAAGAAGTACGAATTGAAAAACACAAAAAGGAATACCTCTATCTTGATGGTGATTTCTATGTGTTCATGGACACAAAAACCTACGAGCAAATGAACGTTCCAAAAGAAATTATCGGAGATAAAGATAAATTCCTTATAGAAAATATGGAAGTTGCTATGAAGCTCGACCCAAACGGTGAAATATTCGGTCTTGAACTTCCGGTAACTGTGATCCAGGAAATCGCAGAATGCGAACCTAACTTTAAAGGAAATTCTGCTTCAGTCAGCACTAAAAAAGCTGTAACTAATACTGGTTTATCTATTATGGTTCCATTCTTTATCGAAACTGGTAACAAGATTAAAATCGATACCAGAACCGGTGAATATTTAGAAAGAGCATAGAATGTTGGAATAGGTTGATTGACAAAACCTGTTAAATCAATAATTTCGTTTAAGGATTCAGGGAGATTAAGATGGCTAAAGTAAGATCATTTGCAGCAAAGCTTGCTCATCAGAGCAGTTCGGAAGGAAAGGTTCTTTGCCCAAAATGCAAATCAGAAGTTAAGAAAGTTAAACTCATCAGAGCTCGAAAATCCAAGGCAAATAGCTGGACTCCAAAGTATGAATATGTGAGCATATGCAAGTGCAATGAAGACGACATAAGATCTGGAAAAATTTAAGTAAATTTATTCTATAATTAACCATCAAAATACCCTCTTGTCCCTTGATAAGAGGGTGTTTGCATATTTTTTAAGGGAGCTTTAATGAAGAGAATTTTTCTGTTGTTATTAATAATTTCGTCAGTATTTTCAATATTATATTCTGTCCCTCCTGTTCCTTTAAAAACTTCAGGCATTCTGGAAATTAAAGAATATCCCTCGGAAATTTATTCGCATTTAGTAAACAGGTGGAACCTCTCCCTTCCCCAGGATATTTTGATTCTTTTGGTAGAATTTGAAGATATAACATTCGACCTCATTCCGGATTATCCTGATTCTCTTGCCCACGATAGGGAATATTTTGAACGCTTGATGTTTCACATGTCTTCTTATTATTCAGATGTTTCCCATGAACAATATGTTTTAACAGAAGATAATTATACATTTCTGGATAGTGCAATCACTGTTCCTAATACAATGGGATATTATGGAGATGATGACCTCTGGATAGAAAGGATCTGTGAATTTGTACAGGAAGTTGTTGAAATTGCTGATGCCCAGTTAGATTACAACGACTATGATGCAATCATAATAATACATGCTGGTGCAGGACAGGAATCCGATATCACAGGTAA
>DAOVQH010000010.1 GCA_030628755.1 Candidatus Cloacimonadota bacterium
CCACTTCTTCCAGACGATTATCAATCGTTCAGTCATGGATTTGGAATGGGATGGCGACCAAGAGCAGGTGGAGGTATCGGAGTTTTGTATGACCTTAAAGGCAATGATTTCTATGATGGAGAAGTTTTTTGTGAGGGTTCTTCTTACTGGTATTCTCTGGGTATCCTTGTTGATGGTGGAGGAAACGATTCCTACAATGCCACTCAATATGCACAGGGAGCCGGAATTCATCTTTCTGTGGGGGTACTCTGGGATAAAGGCGGTGATGACCAATATCATTCTCGTAACGGTGTTGTTGGAGGTACAGCTCACGACCTTTCAGTTGGTATGTTCATTGAAGATGAAGGGGATGATAGTTACATTGTATCCGGCGGGTATGGAGTATCGCTCACGAACTCCTTTGCTTTGTTTATAGATAAACTTGGAAACGATATGTATTCCACCCGGGAAGATTATAGTTATGGCTCAGTTAGATGGGGACGAGGTTTTGCCGGTTGCGGAATTTTCCTGGACCTGGAAGGAAAGGATGTATATCCAAGAAATACTTTAGCAAATGATGGAAATACCTGGATGCGGTTCGGCTGGGGTATTGGGATAGACCTCGATAGAGACATAATAACCAGCGAAAAGGAAGAAGAAATCGGGGAAATTATCCTTACTGCTGAAGATTCCTTAAAGAGCATTGAAGAACTCTATAAAGAAGCATCTTTATGGGAAGTCGGTTCAAACAGGGAGAAAGTAGCCCGGGCAAAGAAAGCTTTCCTGGCAAAAGGAATGCAAGCTGTAGAGTACATCTGCCAGCATAAACTCGGGACAACTGGCAGTTTGGAATTACGATTGATCGATGAACTTGCCAAAGCTTTTCCTGATTCTATTGCTCCTATTTTGATGGAGAAAATTCAGGATAAAAATCGGTTTGTTCAAAAGAACAGTATCAGGCTACTTGGAACAACAAAATACAATCAAGCTGTCGAACCTCTCTTTGAAATGCTGAAAAAGAAGAAAAATCATAAACTCAGGATAAGTATAATTTCAGCTCTGGGAAATATTGAAGATAAAAGAGCAACTCTTCCTATCTCTAAATTTATCGATGATAAACAGGAACTTTGCAGGATAAATGTGGTAAATGCATTAAAAAAAATTAAAGATGAAGATACAATACCTACTCTCATCCATGCTTTAAACGACCCGATGTTTACTGTTCGCTCTGCTTCTATGACAGCTTTAACAGAATATTCAAATATCGAAACTGCTCAATCTCTAATTGAATATATAAAGGATGAAGACTCAATCTATCCCGAGCTTGGCGTAAATACTCTTGCAGGGATAATTGAAACATTTTCCGATTCAACAACTTCCGATTACAATAAGCTGAAATATGAAACAATGAATCTTTTTGAAGGACTTGTTGCAAATCAGAATGAACATGTACGGGCAGAAGCAGTGGAAGCAGTGTATCGCATCGGTGGGGAACTTCAACGAAAATGGATAGATATGAAGATGGAAAGCGAATACAGTCCAGTTGTGAAAGCAGCTTATGCAAGGGTAAAGAAAGAGATATTAGATAAATAAAGTAAATGGTTCTGAAAAATGGAGTGTTTTTTGTGGAAATTCCAGAAAAAGAATGTCTTTGCGAGTATTCTTCTTGCTGTTACAAACGAAGCAATCTCATTCTTTATCAGATAGTTAATAGTTTGAGATTGCTTCGTAAGAATTTCACTGTAAGCAACCTCGCAAAGACAATTTATTTTTTGCAGAACCCTTAGATAAATTAATATTTGTGAGGAATATATGAAAAGAATTTTAGTGTTTGTAATAACAATATTAGCTGTGAATTTATTTTCACTAGAACCACATTTTATGACAGATCCGGCAATATCACCCGATGGGAAAACCGTTTGTTTTTCGTATATATCCGATCTCTGGATAGTTCCTTTTAAAGGCGGAGAAGCAAAAAGAATAACCACAACCAAAGGTGATGACTGGAACCCGGTATTTTCTCCGGATGGTAAAAAAATAGCTTTTAATACTGAAAGAGACGGCTGGTGGGCAATTTACATTATTCCTGCAGAAGGTGGACTTGCAGAACCCATAAATAAAGATGACCTCGAACTTTTGGATTGGTTTCCAGATGGAAAAAACCTGTTAGCAAAAGCAGATGAATCGGGAATTAGAAACAAATTTTTCAAAGTGAAATTAACTGGAAGTTTCCAGGAAATTACAGCTTTTGGCGGGAGAAATGCTTCTGTTTCCAAAGATGGGAAAAAGATAATTTTTGACAGGGGAGGTATGGTTTACCGGGAAGCGTATAAGGGAAGTTTCAATGGTGATTTCTGGGAATATGATATAAAATCCGATACTTTTTCCAGATTAATTAAAACAGAACTCACCGAACAATACCCTGTCTATTCTAGCATTTCAGGTAATATTTATTTCGCTGCTTCAGATGGAGTTAATTTCCAACTCTATAAAGTAAAAAATAGAGATTTTGAAAACAGAGAAAAGCTAACAAAATTCAAAACCTGGTCAGTGAGGAATATCAGTATTGCAAAAGAGAATGATAGGATGGTTTTTGAAAAGTTCGATGAACTCTGGAAATATGACCCCGGAAAAAATAAACCTGAAAAAGTAAATATCGAGATCAAACAGGATTTTATCGATGATTTCTTGGTTAAAGAAGATTTACAGAATAAAGCTGATAATTTTGACATTTCCATTAATGGGAAGCTAATAGTCTTTTCCTATAAATATGACCTCTTTGCAGTTCCGGAAAAAGGAGACGATGTAAAGCAGATAACATTCGACCAGAAAGGGATCAAAGATATACAAATTCTAAGTGATAACCAGACCATTATCTTTACCAGCTTCGTGGATGGAAAACCCCAGCTTTTCCGGGTGATTATCAGAGATATTTCCAATATCGAAAAGCTCGATTGGTCAAAAAACAAATACATCGAATGGATAAAAACCGACGAAAAAAGGCTGATAATCAACTATTCCGATAAAGAACGAAAACACCAGATCGCAATTGGTGATAGTCTGGGAAATAACATTGAGACCTTGATCGATGACCAGTATGTGATAGAAAAAGCAGCAATAAGTCCTGACAATAAGTTTGCTCTTTATATCGAGACCAGACAGAAAATGTGGAGTCGGCATATCTTTCTCTATGATTTTGAGAACAAGACAAAAGAACTCCTTTTCAATTACGATGGATACATTGAAAAGTTATACTGGGGAAAGGATTACAAATCTGCATTTTTAACAAAAAATAAAGAAATCTGCAGGATAGATCTGCTGGCAAAAAAGGATTTCTATAAAGATGAAGATAATTGGAAAGCAATCCTTGACCCTGTGCAGGATTACAAGGAAAAGAAAGAGGAAAAGAAGAAAGTAATAAAAGACTCGGTTAAAATCGATCTTGAAGAAATATCCCAGCGAATAACAAATATAGTATCCAGACCCGGGAAAAATGAAATTGTACACATTCTGAATGATTCAACTTTCTATTATCTTAATACTTTTGAGAAAAAGACCTTTCTACGGAAAGTTGATTACTTCGGTGATAATGATAAAAAGGTTTATACCTTCAATAAAAAGCCGGAATATATTACTTACAACGAGAAAAACAAGTCATTCTACTATATTTTCGATGATAAATTAATGAAATTGAATCCGAATACAAGAAAAGCTGAAATTGTTAAAAATAAATTCAAATACGAGTATAACAAATTGAAATTAAATGAAGATGTTTTCAGACAGGTCTGGATTGAATTTGGTAGAGGGTTCTATGATCCGAAAATGCATGGAGTTAACTGGGAAAAATCAATAAAGAGGTTTTCCAAATATCTTGAGCATGCATATACACCTGAAGTACTCAAAATGATCATTTATGAAATGATAGGTGAGGTTAATGCTTCACACACAGGTTACTACCCCAGAAAAGAATCGGATATTGAACTTTATAAAACTGCTTATTGCGGGTTTCTGCTGGATTTTCAGGATTTTCCCAAAGAAGGGATTCGCATCAGAAAAGTTTTTAGAAAATCAAAACTGAGTAAACCTCATAATATTAAATCCGGAGATATTCTCTTCTCTGTTGATGGAAAAGAAGTTGGAAAAGGAATTATTTCCTTATTTAAAGATAAAGTAGGTGAGAAGATTAAAATGGGAATTATTAGCGGAGATGGAATTAAAGTTGTAACCATCAAAGGATTAAGTTTTAAAGAAAACCGTGATCTGTATTATGATAACTGGGTGGAAGAACGACGTCAAATAGTTGAAGAAATATCAGGTGATAAGATAGGATATTTACATATTCGGAGAATGAATACTTCAAGCTACGATAAATTCCTTCAGGATCTTTTTGTTGAAAACGTTGATAAAAAAGCTGTTATAATCGATGTGCGGAATAACGGTGGCGGAGGAATAACAGGCAAGCTTATTGAAATTCTAACAAAGAAATACTATGCCCAGATCACACGCAGGTATTTTGATGCCACTCGATTCTATTTTCCCTACAAAACCTGGGAGAAACCGGTTGTGTTGCTTATCAATGAGAATTCATTTTCCGATGCAGAGATATTTCCTACGATTTTCCAGCAAATGGAACTTGGGAAAGTTATTGGAATGCCCACCAGTGGTTCGGTTATCGGGACCGGACACCATAATCTTATAGATGGCTCAAGTATGAGGATGCCCACAAATGGTATATTCAGGTTTGACGGTACAAATATGGAAGGAATTGGAGTGCAACCTGATATTATTGTTGAACCCACACCAAGGCAGATTGTGGAAGATGATGATGTTCAGTTGAAAAAAGCTATCGAAGAAATTTTGAAGGAGATTTGACATTTAATGTTTTGCGTGCTCTGCGGGACTCTGCAGATACGCTTGTTAGCAGCGATACAGTAAAGGACAATAAAACCTGGTATATAACCCAAATTATTTTATAAAAAGTTACAGCATCATAATTCGATTTTTTTCATCAGAAAACTGGCATATAATGGAATATTAATAAAGTTATCGTGTTGTAAAAAGTTTCTCGGTGAACAACGAAATATTAACTCTGGATTATATTTATCAGCATAACTTCTTAAACTTTTAATGTTTCTGCTTAACCCGCTTTTTACCTCCAAAGGATAAATATTGTTGCCCGTTTGCAAAATAAAATCAACTTCCGCATCACTTTTTGATGTCCAATAAAATAAATTTTTAAAACCTTCTGATGTGAGTTCCGAGGCAACAAAGTTCTCTATAAAAGCTCCATTATATTCAGAAAAAAGATCCGTCGGCTTAATGATAATGTCAGATGAAAGATTTAACATTGCTCCTAATAAACCTGAATCAAGTAAGTAGATTTTGAATTTTGTATAATCTGCATATCCTGCAAGCGGAAGTCCTGGTTTTCTAATATTATAAACCACATTGATCAATCCTGCGTTTTTGAGCCATTCAATAGTTTGCTCAAAAGTAGATGCGCGCGCTTTTTTACGTACATCACTATATTTAAACTTTTTATTTTCTTTGGCTAATTGATAGGGTATAGAATTCCACAATTCGGAATTTCTCATGGCTTGAGATTTTCCAGTATATTTAGAAAAATCTCTTTTGTAAGCTTCAAGTATTTCGTTTTGTATTTTTCTAACAGAATTAATATCTCGATTATCCAAATAATCCTGCAATACTTCGGGCATACCACCTAAATAAAGATACAATTTCAAATGTGAAAGCAATTTTTCGTGTATTATTTCCGGGAAAGGTTCCGGTTTAATTTTGTTTAATAGATTATCCGCAAGCAGATTATCACCAAATGCATTTAGATATTCAACAAAAGACATAGGATACAGCATCATAAAATTAACTTTACCTACCGGAAAACTGTTTTCTTTTCCAATACTTACTCCCAATAAAGAACCAGCTGCAACAATATGGTATTCAGGTGCTTCTTCGTGAAAATACTTTAAACTGGTTAATACATTTGGAATAGCTTGTATTTCATCAAAAAAGATCAATGTATCAGTAGAAGTTATTTTTCGTCCGAGGTACAGACTTATATTGGTTATAATTTTTTCCGGTTTTAGCTCATTTTCGAATAAGGTACTTAACTCCGGATTTTGCTCAAAATTAAGATAAATAAAGTTTGAGTATTCATTATGTCTGAATTCATTAATAAGATAAGTCTTTCCAACCTGACGTGCTCCTTGTAACAAAAGAGGTTTACGTTTAATGTCATTTTTCCAGGAAAGTAATTCACTGTATAAACTTCGTTTCATTAATTCTCCTCCTTAAAAGTGCTAAGAGCATCTAAATTAATCCCCTGAAAAATGTAAAGAAATAAAAATATTATCTCCCTAAAAGTGTAAGAAGGCTAACAAATAACCCACCCAAAAACGTTAAATCAAACCATCTCCTCTTCATTCATTATCAATTATCAACTCCCTATGATTGTAATGAGTTCTGCAAAATAGAGTGTTTACCCCGTTAAATGTTTTTTTGCTATTTAACTGGGGTTTTTGTCATCCTGAAGAATTCTACTTGCTGTTACCAATGAAGGATCTCCGCTTATAATGAGATTCTTCGTCGAATGACTTTGTAAGTTCATCCTCAGAAAGACAATTTTTTTTTTAATTTTGCAGAACTCATGAAATAAATTCTCAGGGGGAAGAATGAAAAGAATTAAATTATTAGTTTTATTGTTAACGGTTTTATTCCTGCTTTCTGGATGTTTCCAGGTAGAAAAAGTGATCACAGTAAAAAAGGATGGAAGTGGCACAATCAAAGAAACTACCTTAATATCAATGCAAATGATTCAACAGATGGGTCAGGGTTTTGGCTCTAAGTCAGGTGGTGAAATCGATGAAGCTTCTTATTATGATGTAGAGAAGTTAAAAGCAGAAGCAACAAAAATGGGAGGGAATGTTAAATATGTATCCAGCAAAGCACTGGACAAAGCCGGTAAAGTCGGTTACGAAGCTATTTATGCTTTCGATAATATTAACGATTTAATAATAGAATCTAACCCTGCAGGATCAATGATGAGTATTTCTGGCAGTTCAGGTAGTTCAGATGTTTTACAATTCATCTTTAAAAAAGGAAAAACTTCTGAATTGATTATTAAATTTCCCAAAGAAAAATCTGCACAAGGTGAAGCAATGGAAATTGAAGAAGCTGAAGTTGATGCAGAGACAATGGAAATGATGAAAGCAATTTATACAGGAATGAAGATTTTATTGAAAATCAAATTTGATGGAAAGATAGAAAAAACTAATGCAACTCATAGAAAAGGCTCAGTTATTACTATTATGGAAATGGATTTTGATAAGATGATGAAGAATGAAAAGTTCATGAAAACTCTTGCCAGTGGAAAGGGTAAATCTGATAAAAGTATGAAAAAAACCTTTGAAAAAATATCAAAAAAAGTTCCCGGGTTCAAAATTGAATTCCAGGAAGAAGTGTTTGTAAGGTTTAAATAAGAAATAAGTTTAACTATTCTCAACCCGAGTCGAGTTTTTTAACCCGACTCGGGTTGAGACCTTGGGCCTGCTTCCTCTCGTTACCATCTGTCGAAGCAACCACATAATAGAATTTCTTATCTCCGGGAATAGAAGCTGTCAAGTCTTGCAAACTATTTCTTCACTTTCCTCGGAAATTTCACTTTCTTCTGATCAATTTTCCTGTAACTTTCTTTTTGATATTCAGTTTTCTTCTCGCAGTTTCCGTAGAAGCTACAACATAATAGAATTTCTTTTCTTCAGTTATCGAAGAAGTCCAGGTTGTATTAGGTGCAAAAACCGTATCTACTGCAGTTCCCCAATCTGCGGAATACGGATCATCGGACGCATAGATTTTGTAGGAATTCGCTCCTGTTACTTCATCCCAACTGATATGAACATCTGTTCCTATTACTTCAATATCTACATTTTGGGGGATACCAAGAGGACCGGGTTCACCCTGAAATTCATAAGCACCGATATCTATCCTATCAACTATACCATCATAAATCCTGGGATTTCCTGCAAAATCTGTGGCTGGTAAATTCAACCCTGTTGTATCCGGTGTTCCGGCATTTATACAAGGTGAAATCGCAGTCAGGTTATAAGGATGGTCACCGGTTCCGTCAAATTGTGGATTTGTTTCAATACAATTCTCATACACACCGGAAAAAGAAGGATAAATTCCTGCTTGTCCTCCTTCAATATCACAATAATAAAACTCAAGGTTATAACCGCTCTTATAAATCTGACTTCCATAGTTAGCAGTATTTCCGTAAATTATATTGTTATAATAGAAGCAGTCTGGAGTATGGAGATGATATATTCCCCCACCTTTATTAGAAGAATTATCACAAATTGTATTATTAATAATATTATATTCATTAAAATAAGATGCTTCGTCTCGTATATGAATGGCACCTCCAAAATAATCCGAGCTATTATTAATAAATAAATTGTTAATTAAATCAATATTAGAATACCCGATAAATAATCCACCTGCACTACTTATACTGTAATTATTATCAAATAAACAGTTTTGAATAAGAATTCCGGCATTATAAAAACATTTAACAGCACCTCCAAAATAGCCAATGTTATTTTTGAATGCACAGTGCCCGAGCTTTACTTTTTCAAAATTCCATATATACAATGCCCCTGCATCATCGTCAAGATTAGTTTTTCCATATTCAAATAGACAATATTCAATTTTTGATGAATCATTGGTCGCAGGTGTACCTATGAATTCAATCCCATTCCAGCCGGTATGAGTGTGATTATAAAAACCAGTTGTATCTGCTACTGTAAAAATAATACGGTCATTTTTTGTTCCCACAGCAAGCAGTCTGCCATCCACATCAATTTTATAGTAGTCCTGGAATTCTACGGTTGAACCTGCTTCAATGGTTAGTGTTTTTCCATCCTGAATGTAAATATCGCTTTCCACATCAACAGGGTCAGTTAGTACTGTATTAGAAGATACTACACCACCAACTTTAGCAGAAAAATTCCAATCGGTAGGACCGGATAATCCGGCAAACTCATTACCGGAAAGGTCGATAAAGGTTCCGGGTTGAATATTAACACAATAATCATTCTGCATAATGAGATTATTATGATTTATGGTGATAGTATTTGTACCGCTGCCTGTTATGTAGGGATGTGGTAAAGCAAAGTATTGAAATATGGTTCCTTCGATATTGTAAATAGTGAGTGATTTACCGGCAACATCAAAAACCTTTTCGGAAAAAGTGATTGTCAAATCATCAGAAATAAACACTGAACCGTCATCCGCAGGATAACTATCTGCGATATAAGGTGGTTCCGAGTCGTGATATATTCCCAGAATGAACTGGCTGAAACCTGAAATATTATTAAAAGTTGCCTGGTTTGTGGCAGCATCGATAACATCAGCTATAAATATTCTGTTCCAATCACCTGTTTCAAATGAACCTCTGTCATACAAGGTAATGTTAACCGGGTTGTTCTGGTGATATGTTGTAAGGTCTTCGTTTACAGTGAAAGTCAGGTTTGCATCAAAAGCTCCGTCTCCATATCTGTTTACAACCCAGTATTGGGAATTGAAAAGTGTATCAACATCTGTGGGATTTATGTTAGGTGTCATTTCAATTTTGGAGACAGTTATTTCCGCTCCATTATGGGCATTGAAAAACATCGATAACCCTGTATCAGTGAAATCTACAAGACCTGGGATTTCGGTTTGAGAGTTACTTTTTCCATCACCGAGAGGAATAGGTGAAATAATCCAGTCGTCATCATTCATATTATACAAAGTTCCATTGTTCCTGTTTAAAGCATCACTTGCTAATGTTCCGCTTCCTTCATTGAATTGCCAGTAACTTATCAATCCTGTTTCCTGTCCGCTTAAGGTTAGATGCATATTTTCCCTGATCTCTACTTGAGTTCTGGCTATGTTCCAGATACGGACTTCATCCATGTCACCATTAAAAAATCTTCCTGAAGCCAAAAAATCAACACCAAAACAAACAGGATCAGAGTTAGATTGCACTGATATTGGTGTGCCGGTTAAAACCTGTAATTCACCATTTAAGTAAAGTTTTCTTGTTCCATTATCATTAACAGCAGCGATATGGTACCATTTGTCTTGTTCAAGAATTCCGGTAGAAGTGTACATTTCATCAAAACATAAACCCGTATAGGGAGAATCGGAATGGAGTCTTAATAAATACCCATTTGAACCGGCAGTATGATATTTGGTGACAATGCCTGCTATCCAGGAAAAAGATTCCGGTTTTATCCAGGTTTCGATAGTGTAATTTGTTATAAAATCCAGGCTATTGTCATCGGCAATCTCCACATAATCATCAATTCCATCAAAGTTCAGAGCATTTCCCGCGAATTTATCCGGAACTAAGTAAGTACCTGAAACTGCAATATTCTTGATTTCAGCTCCCTGACTGGTATGAACTATTTCACCGGAAAAACTACCTGCATAAGCAGGTTCAAACCTGATAAAAATATTATCAGGTAAATATTGGCTGCCTGGAGGAATAGTTAGATTTTGTTGCCATCCGTGCCATTCTGCTAATGAAATTTTAAATCCTTCCGGAGCCTGTATATTCACATCTCCAGTAAGGTTTACACCATTTAGAAGATACTTTACAGCAGCGGATGGTGCTCCGGTATATATTGTATCAAATTCTACTGTTTGAATTTTTGTTTGTTCGTACCAATAAAAACTCGTCCAACCATGCCCAATAATCATATCAATCAATCCGTTTCCATCAACATCTGAAAATGACGGTGATGAATACATACCGACATCAATTCCACAGTAATTATATGAAACTAAATCAAAAGTGTCACAAATACTACCTTGTTTGTAATATTTAATTGTTCCATAATATTCTCCGATAAGCAGATCCAAGTTACCATCATAATCAAAATCGATAATATCAGGCGTGGAATATATACCAACATCTATATTATTAAAATTATTCGTTATTAATTGCCAGGAGGGTGACGCTTCATGCCACCATTCTATAGTTCCTGTTCCTTCACCAAGAATTAAATCACTGCCAACACATAGACTATTGAAACAGGGAGAGGAATGTCCGCAAATCCCTACATCTATTCCTTCAAAATTATCGGTAATAAAAGTGAAAGTTGTAGAATTTACTTCATCCTGTTCGTAATGATACAAATGTCCGTATTGTTCACCTATGATTAAATCGAGTAGTCCATCAAAATCAATGTCAGTAAAAGTCGGATCAGCACAATAACCAATATCTATGCCATTAAAATTATTAGAAATCAAGGTAAATTCGGGAGAACCGGGTGAGTTTTGTTCAAACCATATTAAATCTCCTTCTAATCCACCACTGATCAAATCTAATCGACCATCATTATCAAGATCAGTGAAAGTTGGAGTTCCATGGTCCCCCCCAGAATGCAAATAATTATTGTCAATCAGAGTGAATTCAACAGGTAGTTTCACTAAAGAAATAGTGGGTATTACATTTTTTCGTCCTATTATAAATTGACCATATTCTGTAATGCCATCAAATTTTGCATAAACACCCCCACCTAAATCAGAAGCATAGGTAACATAATCCCAATTACTAGATGAAGTTGCATCTCTGTTATACAATCTGATTCTTCCAGGATTCGACTGATCGTGTTGGGTAAAACCTTCCTGGGGATAAAATTTTATATCGGCTTTATAAGTTCCATTTCCAAAACTATTTATAATCCAATACTGCTCATCGAATACGTCATCAGGATCTGTTGGATTATTTGATGGCGGAATATTCAACCTGGAAACAACAATTGTATCTGTCCCGGTTTTTTCGGTAAAATCCATAAGTAAATCTGTTCCGGTAAAAGTAACACTTCCCGTAGTGCTCACTATTTGAGTGTTGCTTGTTCCACCACCAACAGGGGCAGTAGAATTTACCCAATCATCTTCAGTCATATTTTGCATTGTTCCATTATTACCACTTATCGGATCATTTACTGTGGTTCCGGTTCCTTCATTTAACTGCCAGTAACTTACCAATCCGGTTTCTGTTCCATCCAAAGTAAGATGCATATTTTCACGGATTTGCTGGGTTGTACGAGCAACATTCCAAAGCCGTATCTCATCCAACTTACCATTTAAAGATTCACCGGATAAATAACTGAATAGAAAAGTTCCGTCACAAGGGTATAATCCTCCCACATCCGGAGTTGCACTTCCGATCTCAGAACCGTTGAGATATAATTTCATTGTTACTCCATCGTAAGTGCCGGTGACATGAAACCATTCGTTGGTTGTTAAAACATCATTTATACGAATTGAATATAATGCTCCGTTAGATTGCCTGATATAAAAATGTAATTGATCAGTTCCCGAAGTGCCGTCATGCCTGAGCACAGCAACTTCCTGTCCTATAGTCACATATCTTTGTACTTGACCGGCAGGTAACGAGTTATGACGAACCCAGGCTTCTAATGTAATATTAGTGAAGGGTGTAGCAATTCCACTTCCGCTAACATAATCATCTAAACCATCAAATTCCAGGGCTGTACCCGGGAAATTGTCGATTGCAAAAACGATTGTCGGCATAAATAATGCCATTCCTAACAGGATTGTTAAGATTGCAAATACATTTGTTTTTTTAGACATTTTAACCTCCTAAAATATTTTTATTTTTCATAATCCGAAAAGACATTTATAGAATAATTGTGTCAAATAAAAAATATTACCCGCGAAATACACCCCATAAAATAAAAGAGATTTAACGGGGCAGGCGAAAAGACGCGAAAAAGGGAAAAGGAGAAAGGAAATTGGAGATAGGAGATAGGAAAAATGGAAAACCTTCAATCGGGCAGTTGCCTGACTGAAGGTTTGGTTTTTAGATTTCTTCTGATTTGTCGTAATTCTTAACTCAAGGTAGCTTCGCTCCGCTTAAGTCAAGTCTTGCTTATTTATTTCTTTACTTTCTCCTCGTTCCCACGACTGCCATGCGGCATCGCATGGAGCCCCTGCTTGGGAATGTAACTTGGTTTCAAAGCTGGCCCAATGAAACGAAATGGTTTCATAGGCTAAAGGGCTTTGTAACCAGTTTTCTTCTCGTTACAAAACCCTTGCTTGCCGGGGCGAAGTTTTCGGAGACTGGTTTGGTAATGTTACTTCTCACTTAATCCGTCGAAGCAACCACATAATAGAATTTTCTGTTATCAACAGGGATGGTGACCGTCCAGGTGATCGTGTCATCTCTCTCTGTTCCAAAAATGCCATCGTTCGTAACTTCAAAGAAAGTTCCATCAGGTGAATCTGAAGCAAACACTTTATAGGAGTTCGCATTTGTTACTTTATCCCATCTTAGAATAATATCGTTCGTTTCGACTGAAATCGATAAATTCTGCGGAGCTTCCAATGTACCTATTGTGATATTGAATATGAACGGATCTAAAGGGTTTCCCAGTATCTGGTTATTCATAAACAGGGTGGTTTCGTTCAGCATCATGATCTCTTCGGTTTCTGAGAAATAAGCTTTGTAAGTGATTGTATCATTGAGTGTATTTGAGTATACTGTTAGGAAGAACATCCATTGACCCAGAACTTCGATCGGAGCTGCTACTCCTCTGCACTCATCATTATGAAAAGCTCCGAGTAATATGTTTTCTGAATTAATTATTTCTCCATTTTGATAAATCACTGCCGTTATATTGGAGGAATATTCAAAATTCAGCGGATTCACTTCCCAACCTGCCGGATTACGCATTGCTATTATGTTATTGTTGGGTTTAAAAATAGGTGGTTCCAACATTTCGATGACATAATCGGGATAATTAAATGATCCTGAGTTTTGTGTATTCAGCATGTATCCATCACCGGGATTCATGAAAAGAAGCGAACCGAACCAGCCATATCCTTCGATGTATTGTGAAAATCCGGTTTGATTTTTTACCAGGTCACCGGTTACAAGATTTCCAATATCTGCAAGTGCTTCATTCACACTGATACTGATATGTGGTAAGTAACCGATCCAGTTCCAGCCACTGCCATAAGGAATGGAGGTAATCACAGGATCTTCCAAAGCTCCAATTACCTGTAATTCATCCTGTTCAACTAATTTAATTTTGTACATTTCGATTGTGGTTAGAGTATCCAGGGTTCCAACCCAACCCAATCCGGGTGTGAACTGAGCATATTCCGTTTGATTTTTTATAAAGTCATTTTGCTGGGGGGATATACTACTTAGAACAAAATCGATTGCCATGGTTTGAGCGTTCAAAAGATTGGTTGATATCCAACTCCAACCATTATTGCACTGGATTGTTTGTATCAAATCAGATGAAACATGAATTATTTCCGGTGTAACTGGAGTTCCATAAATCGCACCTGCCATAAATGTATATTGCTCAGCAATTCCGTAATGCTCTTTGTTTGTTGAAGCATCCCAAACTCTGAAGATAATATCATCGCCGTAATCCACATCGCTGTGAATAGTTAGATAGAATTGGTAAACATCCTGAAAATAAGGAACTAATTTCGTGCTGGCATAACCTCTACACTCATATTCTCCAGTACCATTTAAGATAAATGCCCCGATAATATCATTAACGTCTGTGGAAATTTCACCTTCAATTAATAGTTGCCCGGTTATGGTCATCGAATAATCAAAATTACCAATTGGATTAGTAGCCCATACCGGAGGATTTGAAAGCACGTTCACTTCTATTTCCAGGATTTCATTACCCATCGAAGTATTTGCAACTAAATCTACTTGATAGACTCCAAAACCGATTTGATTGCTAATGTCAAATTCGATTGTCTGTTGATCCAGGGCAACAAGCTGTCCTTCAAATGGAGAAGCAGACAGCCATTCCGGCGTATGTGTTGCAAGATCGGGATGATAAAGCGAATCCGGATAATCGGTGATAACATAAGACTGTGTATAACCACCGGAATTGATCAGACCAGCAGAAATGGTTAACGATGTCCCAATTGCTTTTATTACTTCAATTCTTCCGGTATTCCAGCCAACCGGATTTCTATTTACATACATTTCCCATTCAGTTTCTTCTGTCTGACAATTTCCATACAAGTCATAAATGTTTTGAACAGAAACATTCAAAATATCATTTTCAATATATTGGTTTGGAACAGTCAGAGTAATTATCAATTGATTATCCACTGCCTGAGCTACAAATGGAACGGGGTCCTGCGTATTCAGATCGGTTACAATGATAGTTGCTAAATAAAGCATATTCGGATCGATAGATTCAGTGTAACTTACCGAAATCTGATCATCAACATTCAAAATACCGTCTATAGGTGTTGGTAAACCCACTACTGCAGGTTCCTGTCTATCAATCAACCCGGTGAGATTATCTGTGTAATATGGTGCGTGGATGCTGTCATAAGCTGCTGCTCGAATCAAATAGCTGCCATCGGTTAAATTATCGACAACCCAGGGATAATCGATATAATATGGGTTCACTAAAAGCGTATCATACGGGATGGTGAAAGCCGGATTCCAATTTTCGTCACCCGGATGTTTGTATTGCATCTTCAGGCAGTCAAAATGCGGTTTCGTGATATCATAACCGGAAAGTGTGATCATCATAGTATCATCATTAGCACTGTTTATCAGCCAGTTATCCTGTGGAGAATCAAATTGCACCTGACTATATGGAGGTTCCCAGCTAATATCAAATAGCTGAACAAATTCAAAATAATGACCTTCCGGTCCATCATTGTTTTCATCTTCAAGAGAGAAGAATTTCAATTCAATATCATAATATTCGTATGCTACGGGTCCTTGTTCAACAGTCATAACAGCTTGAACCGCTTCGCCTGCCGGCACATCAAATTGCATCATGTTCTCGATAGTAACACCATTTATCTTGATTGTTGCTCCTCCCGGGTTCGACGAATTATTCAGTTTGAGATAATATCTCCTGTCTTCATTTGTTTGACTTGTATTACCAAGATTCAAAATAAATGCGGGAATAGTTCCTCCCGGTAGATTGAGAGCTGAATTTGACTCTGCAGAAAAACTTACACCTTCGCGAGCAAGAGTATTGGGTTCCCAGGGACAGGAAGTAGCTCCTGACAATAAATTGAAAACAGGTGTTCCATAAACAGGATCTTCTTTTATATTAACTGAAAAATAATCCGCTATTTCATTAAGATCAGAAGTTTCATCATCATCGGCAAGAACAAAGGTTGTTGTACTCGTTGTTTCAAAACTCACACTCGATGATGTTCCCAAAGTGACCCCTGTTCTAAATGTATAACCGAATTCTCCCCCGATACCATCAACAGTCATTCCGATTTTAGCGCCAAACTCTGCACTTACAGTACTCTCAAATTCAATTGTTTGTGTTTGGGTTGTAGAAGTTTCTTCCTCATAAGTATATCCTGCTCCGGCATTGAAAGATAAATTATCCGGATGATTCGGATTTAAAACAGCGTTTGCTTTATTATTTTCATTGTTTACAAGGAAAGTGTTCCATAAAGCAGCAGATAGCGTATCACCTATTGTTTCCAGGTTTGGTATAACCGTATTTCTAATCTGATTATCAGTATAAATATACACTGTAGCAAATCCGTCCGGTGTAACCATTACACACGTATCTATGATAACTGTTTGAGCAGAATCATTCCATGATAGCTCGTTTGTAACTCCCCAGATAAGGTTCATTGCACCACCCACGAATACATCTGCACCATCTCCGATAACCTGATCTTCTTCAGAAGTTGTATATTCTTCACTGGTAGAAAATGTGAGTTCGTGTTCCATGCTTTGTGTTTGTTGTTTTTGCATGGTTAATCCTAAATCAAAATCCGCAGTAATATCGATTTCAGATTCTACACTGAAAAATGGTGTCCCTACTGCAATAGTTATATCCGGTCCCAGGTGAATATTTGCAAAAATATTATGCTCACTATCTGTACATACGGAAGTTCCAAAACCAATAGAATGACTACTACTCTGGGTAAATGAAGTAAAACTGCCATCTCCGGGAGGATCGTGGAGGATCATAATAGGAATTTCCGGAGAAGTAGTTGCATAAGTACTTTCCGTAGGTTTTACTCCTTCAGTCAGGACCCAAACAGTCTGCGTAACAAAGCGGTTCAGATCAGTATCATTTGCTGTAAATTCCAGCTTTTTCTGGTATTGTCGCCCGCAACCTGATAACATATTTGGTAAATAGGGAGCAAATATATAAGTAAAGATGGTTGTATCCTCGAAAGCTGTTTCAGTTTCACCGGTAGTTCCCACTTCATCTAATATAGTCAGAGCACAATCATTTAGACAGGTTACCTGGTCGGGATGTCCGTCACAGCTATAATCTTCAGATACCTGAACCTCAATTTCAGCCCATTCATTTTGATGAAGAACATAAAACGTATGTACAGTATCCGCAGGGAAATGCTGTAACTGAAGTGTATCCGAGAAAGCCAGGTTAATATTCATTGGTGCCCGCCAGTTAAATGTGATGATGTCAGTTGTGTCCACAATTGAAACAGATTGAGTATCGAACGGATTTTGCGCTAATGAGTCCAGTGCTGCAGGAATACCATTTCCTCGATAATAAACAGAGACATTATATTCTAAAGGAGGTAATCCGGCAACGATTATCGAGCCATCATCCTGCCAATTATTTGTAATGCTGATCGCTGCTGGATTTGTCGGTGATTGCGGGATCATCGATGGAACTCCACTCACAGTGCAGGTTGTATCAATAATAATTCCAAAATTTTCGCTTGTTGTTTTTATCGTTATTTCAAAACTTCCAATTGCAAAATCATCTTCGGGACCACCTTTGACTGAAACTGTTAAACTATCAGTATCATAATCAAGAAAATCGATATTTATTTGAGGAACAGACAGGTTTTCTAAAAACCAGGTGCGATTAAACTGATGTCCACAATATGATACGGACAGATAATAATCACCGCCATGTTCAAAGTCATACACAAAATTACCGTTTTCGTCGGTTATTATTGGCGGAATAGCTTCCTCGTCATTTACCAGGATATGAGCACCCTGGATAAAGCAGTATGTATTATCATATTTGATATTGCCGGTAACTTGAATCTGTGAGTTATCCATAAAGTTAATATTATCAGCATTTGTATTACTTGGTGATAAGGTAACA
>DAOVQH010000218.1 GCA_030628755.1 Candidatus Cloacimonadota bacterium
CAACTCACTGAGATATTTGTTCAATTCATTCAGATGGATTCCCAGCATCTCAACCATGTCTTTATCAGTGCAGGGGCGTCTGCGGATAGTTTCCAGAATCTGGCTCTCAATGTTCTTATTGAAGCTTTTTACCTGATTTCGTGATTTAAATTTGGCAATGATTGCGACAGGTAGAGGTTTGAGAAAATTTACAATATGTTCCAACCTTTCCTTTGTTGCGGACCTTACCCAAGCTTCTGTTCCAGGTCTATCTAAAGTGTTCAATTGTATTTTTTCAGGGTTTATCTTCTGGATCGTTTTTTTCAAAAGTGATAGTTCTTCTTCTGTGTCATTTATTTCGGGAACAATAAAGATCTCCAACCAGATTTTTCCCTTGAATTCTTTTCTGAATTTGATTAGACTTTTAATTATTTTATTTATATCAAGTTGAGAATTTGGACGGTTCATTTTTTTGAAAATACTTTCGCTAACTGTATCTAAAGAGGGAAGAAGCACATCGATTCTATTGATTTCATTTCTTACATTTTCATTATATAATAAAGTAGAATTTGTAAGGAGAGCTAGTTTAAAATTCGGATATCTCTTTTTTAAGAATGAAATCACTTTTCCAATTCCACTATTTAATGTCGGTTCTCCCGCTCCGGAAAAGGTTATGAAATCCAGGGTTGGATGTTGGCTGAGAAAGTGATCGAGTTCATTTAGAACTTTATAAATAGGAACATATTCTTTTCGCTCGATTGTTAATTTTGTAGTTTCGCCGACTTCACAGTAAATGCAATTCAAACTGCAAACCTTATGTGGAACAAGATCAACTCCGAGTGAGATTCCCAGACGTCGTGATGGAACCGGTCCGAAAAGGTGTTTGTATGTCATAATATTCCTTTATTTAACCTTCCGAATGGTCAGAGATCTTCGGAACGGTTTAATGAAATGATTAATTTTTTTTTACCAACCGTTCGCAAGAAGTTATTTACCTTTGGAACGGTCATTTTTCTCTCAACTATTTTCACTTGACCTTCCAAACGGTAAAATATTAGATTTCCAACCGTTCGCAAGGATTCGCTTCGCTCAACCGTTGCGAAGGTTTGAGATTAATCATCTTCCTCAAAAATATAATCTTCAATCATTTCTTTATTCATTTGATAATCTTTCATTAAGTTTTCATATTCTTCAAAGCTCTGAAAATGTTCAAAAAAGAATTTTTCATCAAAAAGACTACTTTTTCGCTTTCCAATAAATTCAAGATAATTTGAGTATTTCCAATCTTCCGGAGATTCTACTAGCTTGGCAGCAACAGGATTATAATGAATGTATTGAATAATATGAATTAGATATTTATTGTTAGAAATGACTCTCGATTGAACTTTTCCTTCAAACAATGTTCCTTTCCTGTTTTCACGATTATTAATAATTTGAACATAACTATTAAATAAAAATTTAGTCCAACTGCTGACAGGTTCATCAGTCAATTGCTGCACAAGAAAATGATAATGGTTCGGCATTAAACAATAAGCAATGATATTTATTCCGCTTTTTGATATAGTCTCTTTGATTTTACTAATCAAAAGATCATAATCATTCTCACAAAGAAAGATTGGTTCTCTATTACATCCACGATTATAAATATGATAGAAACTATTCTTTTCGTAAATCATTATTTCTTTAAAAACTTTCCAAACGGTCATCCTCGTTCTTTTTTTCTTTTCAGACCTTCCGTCTCCGCTAAAGCTACGCTGAACAAGTCGGAACGGTGAAGGTGAGGTCATTGCCAACCGTTCGCAAGAAGTTATTTACCTTTGGAACGGTCATTTTTCTCTCAACTATTTTCACTTGACCTTCCAAACGGTAAAATATTAGATCTCCAACCGTTCGCAAGGATACGCTTCGATCAACCGTTGCGAAGGTTTATAACTTACCTTTTACTCCTTCTCAACTTTCAACGCTAAATTATCAATTTTTTCCAACAATTCTTTTGCTTGTGTCATAATGTTAAATTTGAATTTTTCATCTTCGATATTTTCCATGTTGATCTTCACGTTCAAGTAAGCAGATTTTGCAGCTGCATTTGCAGTTATGGCTGCAACTCCTGCATCGGAGAGAGCGTTCTTATTACCTATCTTTGCGATTTTTTCAGAAAGTTCAACAGCTTCGTGAGCAATTTCTAAAGTTTCAATAGGAACCAGGATAGCTTTTTTAGTCGCATTCTGGATAGTTTGATTACGAACTTTAATTTCTTCATCAGTTTTTTTGGGAAGGCGAGCAGCTTCCATCATTCCATAGAATGCTTCTGTATCTTTATCGATAGCATCGAGAGAGTGTTCCTTTATTTTTTGTCCAGCTTCAGCCAGTTCTTTAGCTTCATCCCAAACTTTTTCATAACCTTTTTTACCAAAAGTCAGGTTTGAAACCATTGCTGTCAAAGCTCCAGATATTGCGGAACAAAGGGCAGCCACACTTCCTCCACCTGGAGCGGGTGAATCGGTAGAAAGATCATCAGCAAAATCAGTAAGCGTCATATTTACAAGATTGTCTTTTTTAGCAATTGCGTACTCAATGACTTTTTCATTGATATCAAAGGGACCGAGGTCATCCAGTCCCATAGATTGGACAGCAGTTTCAATGATCATCTTTTCAGGAATTCCAGTGCTTTCTCCCATTCGATTCAGGTAGTATTTTCCTGCCATTAAAATTGCTTCTTTAGGAATTAAACCCACAAGCTCGCTTCCTGTAATTTGAATTCCCTTTTCTCTGGCAAGTTCACGAACTTTTTCCAGAACCAAATGTGGTGGAGTTATTTTGTAATTTGTGAGATTTATGCTTATCTGGGCACGGTTGTAAGTATCGATATACCAGCCGACTGCTTTACAGTCAGTGAAAAGACCGGGTTCACGGATTTTATTTCCATCTTTATCTTTTAAAATTTTATTATTCTTATCACGTTTAAGGCGACCTTTTTCCCGGATATAAAGTGCAAGGTCATTAGCCTTTTTCTTATCGCGAGAGTTTAGATTAATATTGTAAGCAATAAGAAATTCACGAGCAGAAATTGCGGTAGCACCGGCTTTTATATTAAATTTCTGGGGACCGAAATCCGGCTTCCAGTACGGGTCTTTCATTTTTTCCGGAAGTGCTTCATATTCACCTTTTCGGACTTCTGCCAGGTTTTTCCATTCCGGTTTTGTAGCTGCATATTCATAAAAATAGATTGGGATCCCAAGTTCCTCACCAACTCTTTTACCGAGTCTTCTGGCGTATTCTACACAGTCATCCATTGTGACACCTGAAACCGGTACAAAAGGACAGACATCTGTGGCTCCCATCCTGGCGTGTGCACCATGGTGTTTACTCATATCGATGATTTCAGAAGCTTTTTTAATTGCTTGGAAAGCTGCTTCAATTGCTGAATCAGGGTCTCCGACAAAGGTGACTACAGTTCTATTCGTGTCTGCACCGGGATCAACATCCAGAAGATAAGCTCCTTTAACTGATCTTATTGCTTCAGCTATCTGGTCTAAAATTTTAGTATCTCTACCTTCACTGAAATTGGGAACACATTCAACGATTTGCATTTATTCCTCCGAATTATATCATAAATTTAAAAAGACTTACAAAAAAAAACTGGTTATTAGTCAATGATTTTATTGATAAGTTTATATTGCTAATGGAATTCTTAAGTCTGGATTTCCAACTTTTTTATTTGACAGGAAAAGGGTTAAATTTTATTGATTCAAATGCATTTAGTAACTAAATAATAGGTGTTCAAATGAGTAAATATGAAAAACTAATATTGAGAATTTTATCTGGTTTTTCTGATAAAAATATCCAATTTCAGGATTTATGTTGGTTGTTGAAAAATTTAGGATTTGATGAAAGGATAAAAGGAAGTCATTATATTTTCACAAAAGTAGATATTAATGAAATTATTAACTTATACGGCTTCGCTTCTAATGATAGAAATATAACAAATTTACATAGGCAATATCACATAACAACATTGTTTCTTACGAGATAGATAGCTTCGCCGTTATTCGATGATAGAAAGAGATTTCGTATTACAACCAAAAGGAAATAAAGCAAAGCCTTATCAGGTTAAACAAATAAGAAACCTTATTCTGAAATATAAATTAGGAGATATAAATTATGAATAAATATGAAATTATCATTTATTGGAGTGAAGAAGATAATGCATTTATAGCAGAAGTACCGGAATTACCAGGTTGTATGGGTGATGGAAAAACATATAAAGATGCTCTCTCTAATGTTGAAATAATTATTCAAGAATGGATCGAAACAGCAAGAGAATTGAATCGTCACATTCCTAAACCTAAAGGAAGATTGATGTTTGCTTGATGTAACATTTTCATACAACAATTATTGAAGAAATTAATCTTCATGAATAAAAGAAAAATTATAGCTCTATTCAGAACGTAATGGAAGTTGCGTCCTTTTTTGTTTTTATGCAGGGGTTAACTGTCATATTTCTATGACATATATTTCTGATTTGTAATGTTTTTATGACAAAATTTCATCTTAAAAATATATGAAAATTATTAAAAAATTATTATTTTCTTTCAGGTAATGGTCCCTGACGGCTCCTTCTATTTGTAAAAAAATATGGATTTTTCATCTCAAAACAAGGTAATAATAGACTTTTATATAATTTCCAGATATGGCTACTAAAAAAATTGAAATAATTATTGACAGAAAAAAATATTTTCGGAGAGTTACTTATAACTTTGGCACA
>DAOVQH010000319.1 GCA_030628755.1 Candidatus Cloacimonadota bacterium
AGGAAAGGTGTGGAGGCTCTCAAGAAATATGAACTCAAAAAGAAATTTATGTTAAACCGTATTCAAATAATTAAAGGTGACATTACCACTTTAAAGGTTGATGCTATTGTGAATGCTGCCAATACTTCACTTCTTGGTGGTGGTGGTGTTGATGGTGCAATTCATAAAGTTGCGGGAGTAGAACTCCTGAAAGAATGCAGAAAACTGAACGGTTGTCCTACTGGTGAAGCAAAAATTACAAAGGGGTACAGGCTTCTTGCCAGACATGTAATTCATACTGTTGGTCCTATCTGGCACGGTGGAAAAAATCGCGAAGATGAACTGCTTGCCAGTTGCTATAAAAAAAGTTTAAAATTAAGTGTGCGAAATAAAATCAAGTCAATTGCGTTTCCGGCTATAAGTACAGGTGTTTATCGCTTCCCTGCAGAAAGAGCAACCAGAATTGCTGTGAAAGAAATCAAAAAGTTCTTATCTGAAAATCCATCAATAGAAAAAATTATTTTTATCTGCTTCGATGAACAAATGTATCAGATATACTTGAAAGTAATAAAAGAAATATTTTAAATGAAATTCGTCCGCACAAAAGACGGTTCATTCACTGCCTTTAGTAAAAAATATAAAGAACATTATCACTCCCTTTCCGGAGCCATTGAAGAAGCATTCGAAAAACATGTTAATGCCCTTGGAATTGAAGACGGAATGCAAATATTGGATATCTGCTTTGGGCTTGGATATAATTCTATAATAGCTACAAAAAAGCACAAAAAATTACAAATCGTTGGTCTGGAAAATGATATCGAGATTATCAAAGCAATAAAAAATCTAACTGTTCCCAAAGGGATAGAATCAGAATTTACGACTTTCCGAGATCTTGCAGAGAAGCTGGAAATTACTGACACAAATAACAACACTATAAAACTGATAATGGGAGATGCTTTGCTCTCTCTCAATCAACTTCCAAAAGAATATTTCGATCGGGTTTTCTTTGATCCCTTCTCACCCAAAAAACAACCCGAAATGTGGAGCAAAGAAATATTCCGAAAAGTTTATAATGTGATGAAACAGGGAGCAAAACTCAGCACATACAGTTGCGCAAAATCTATCAGGCAAAACATGACCGACGCAGGCTTCAAAGTAATGGATGGACCTGCTGTAGGAAGAAAAAGTCCTTCAACGATTGGATTGAAAACGCATAATCCATAGTTTTATTGCGTTTTAATACGCAAAATAAATAAATAATTTGCGTATTTATCTATCTTGATTAATTTATCTCTCGTGAGGTGATTATGATTAAAAGAAGCATAATGAACCAAATCCTGGCCCGCATGAACAATAAAAAAATCATTATTATAATGGGACCACGTCAGGTTGGCAAAACTACCTTAGCTAGAGAAATTGAAAGAGAATTAAACGTAAAATCTTTGTGGCTGAATGGAGATGAACCTGATACAAGAAATCAGCTTACTAATGTTACTTCAACTCAGTTAAAATCTTTAATCGGCAACAACAAAGTTGTTTTCATCGATGAAGCCCAGAGAATTACCAATATTGGTCTTACATTGAAACTAATAGCTGATAATCTTAGTGACATTCAAGTAATTGCGACAGGATCATCATCTTTTGAATTATCAAATGAGATAAAGGAACCCTTAACCGGCAGAAAAATAGAATATTTCCTGTTTCCACTTTCCTTATCCGAACTTTGTGATCATTCCAGTCAAATAGAAGAAACACGTTTATTGGAGTACCGAATGATCTACGGTTACTATCCCGAAATCGTAACAAATCCTGGAGAAGAAAATCTGATGTTAAATGAAATTAGTGAAAGTTATTTGTATAAAGATGTGTTGGCTACCGGCAAAATAAAAAAGCCGGCAGCATTAGAAAGACTTTTACAGGCAATCGCACTGCAATTGGGAAAGGAAGTCAGCTTTAATGAATTGGGACAGTTGATTGGAGTCGATAACCAAACAGTGGAAAGATGGGTGGATATTCTGGAGAAATCTTATGTTATTTTCAGATTAAGATCATTTTGCAGGAACGTTCGCAATGAACTGAAAAAATCCAGGAAAATTTATTTTTATGATAATGGTATCAGGAATGCAATCATCAAAAATTTTAATCCTTTGGCACTTCGACAGGATGTGGGAGAACTCTGGGAAAACTTCTTGATATCCGAGAGAATGAAGTACAATCAACGGCATGAAAAGTTAACTAATAACTTCTTCTGGAAATCTAATACACAGAAAGAGATAGATTTCATCGAGGAATATGGAGGAAATATTTTTGCTTATGAGTTCAAGTGGAATCCCAATAAAACCATTAAATTTCCCTCAAGTTTTATCAGATCATATCCAGAAGCAAAAACAGAAATTATAAATCGAACCAATTTTACTGATTTTATTCTATAATTTCAAAAGATTCAGAAAATTGTCTGATAAACTGTTCATTTCGTTCACAGCTTTCAACTAAGCTAACGGATTTTCAGTGATGGATGGTGAGTTTTAACAAGTGGTTCAACCTGGAAGGATGAACCAACAGAGTCCTGCCACGATAGCAGTGAAATAGAAAAAATCCTTGCAATAAAAAGTGATTTCCAGCTAAAGGTAATTCAGTTACCTTGCGAATGGTTTGCTCCCCTTTATACGTATCCGGCTTTTGACGGAAGGGGAAATTTATAAGCCCTGCTTGAAGCAGGCAAGCTTAGGCTTATTAAGTTTAATACGCCTTTGGCGTACAAGAATGTTAACAT
>DAOVQH010000235.1 GCA_030628755.1 Candidatus Cloacimonadota bacterium
AAATAATTCAGAAAATAAAAAAAACGTTATAACCGACTTAAATCCATCTCAAGAACAAGTAAGACAACTGATCAATCAGGCTTACCAGGTTATGTTTTCGGATCCGGATAAATGTATTGAGTTCAGTAATCGGGCACTTGATATTTCCAATAAACTCGATTTCAATATTGGCAGGGCTTTTTCGTTGCAGCATATTGGATTAGGGTATTATCATCTTGCTCAATTTCAAAAAGCAATGGAGTATTATAAAAAATCATTAAAGATTTTTGAAAAAGAAAATCAACCTCAATTTTCAGCTAACCTATTAATGAATATCGGTATAATTTATACTCGTTGTGCTAATTATGAAAAGTCTATCAAATCTTACTTGAAATCTATGGATAAAATAAATGAACTTTCGCAAACACCGGTTCAATTGAAAACCGATATATTAAATAATATAGGTAATGCTTATCTAAAGATGGGAGATACTGATAAATCTATGACTCATTATTCCGAGTCTTTGCAATTGGCAGAAAAGCATAATTATGAATATGGAGAAGCAAACGTTTTGAATAGTATTGGAAACATTTATTATTTAAAGAAAGATTGGAACAAAGCACTTTCTTTTCATAATAAGTCATTGAACATTAGTGAAAAGATAGATTATAAACAGTGTATGGTTATTAATCTTCAAACATTATCCAAAAATCCTTTAATAAAAAAGGAATTCAAAAATTCAATAAAATATTCAAACAGAGCATTGAAAATAGCAATCGAATTAAATGACCTTTATAGTATTATTATTTCTTATGAAAATCTCGCAAATTTATATTTTGAAATAAAAGAATATGACAATGTTCTAATTTATTTAAACAAAGCTATCATTTCAGCAGAAAAAGAAAAAATGTTACTCGAATGCAAAGATATTTATCTTCTCTATTCCGATACATACAAGAAAAAAAACAATTATGAAAAAGCTTTAGAATATTTCAAAAAATATTTTGATATAGACAAAAAAATCTTTAATGATGAAACTCAAAAGAAAATAACAGAGATGCAGACAAAATACGAAACAGAAAGGAAGGAAAAAGAAGCGGAAATTTATCACCGCAAAAGTGACGAATTGGAAAAAATGAATGCAATCATTGAAACTCAAAAAAAAGAACTTGAAGAATTCAATAAAACGCTCGCTTCACAAGTTGAAGCTGAGGTTAAAAAAAGACAAAAACAGCAGCAGATTCTCATTCAGAAATCAAAACTCGAATCCCTTGGTAGGCTTTCAGCAGGAATTGCTCACGAAATGAATCAACCTCTCGGTGGTATTTCAATGGGAATGGATATGCTTTTGCACAAAGTAGAAAATAACACTTTTACGAAAAAATATTTAAAAACAAAGATAAACGAGGTTTTTGAAGATATCAAACAAATCGAAACAATTATTCAAAATATCAGGACATTCTCCAGAGATCAGAAAGACCTGGTTTTAGACAGGATAGATGTTAATAAAGTAATAAGAAGGTCACTTTCATTTGTTCAAACTCAATATCACAATCATAATGTTTCTCTTGAAATCGAGCTTAAAGACAATTTGAGTTTCACTATTGGTAATCCTAATAAATTGCAGCAAGTAGTTCTGAACCTGCTTTCAAATGCAAAGGATGCTGTGGATGAGCAAAGCAGGATCGTTGGTGACCTGATTTTTAAAAAGAAAATTCAGATAAAAACTTATGCTGAAAATGAAAAAATTTATATCGAAGTATTTGATAATGGATGTGGAATTACTGAAAATGATATGGAGAATATCTTCGAACCTTTTTATACGACCAAAAACGAGGAAAAAGGAACAGGACTCGGTCTTTCTATAAGTTATGGGATCGTCAAAGAAATGAAAGGTGAGATTCAGGTTGAAAGTAAGGAAAATGAATATACGAGAATGAAAGTGAGTTTGCCCGGGTATTGAATTCTATCATGCAAATACACCAGGAAAACATAGAATATACAAAGGAATCAGATTCTAATGAGTGTCTATTAGTAAAGTTGGTTTTTCGACTCGTAAGTTTATCCCGTAGGGAAGTTTACCCTGTGAAATGCTTGCCCTGTGTAATCCACGAAGTGGTGCAAAGCAATTACACAAGGCGAGCAATATTTAACAGGGAATGACCGTATCGGGTGAACGATCCCGATTTTTCGGGAAGACAAAGTGCGTATTCAAGCTACCTTCCCGACATATCGGGATCGTCTCCGGCAACTGCCGGATCCTTATTCATCCTTCGCAGTATGCTACGGAGAACGGACAACTCGAAATGGCACTTGGACAGTCTTTAATTAAAATAGACTATGCGTTCCTTTCGAGATTTTTTATGTTCTCTGCCTGAAATAAAAAAAGGAAAGTTTATGGATAAATTGAAAATTTTAGTTCTCGACGATGAAAAACGATACAGAGATACTCTGAAAGAATATTTATCAGATTTCGAGTATGAAGTATATTCTGCTGAATTGCCTTCTGTAGCTTTCAAAATAGCAGATAAAATCAATATAGATATAGCAATTATCGATATTAGAATGCCGGAAATGGATGGAATTGCTGTTCTCAAAAAATTGAAAGATCAATTTCCAAATATAGAAGTTATTATGATCACCGGACACGGAGATATGAATTCTGTGATCGAAGCATTAAGACACGGTGCTTCCGATTATCTGACAAAACCGTTTCGATTACCGGAAATTCAAGCTGCTATCAGGAGAACAAAAAGATTCGTGGAATTGCAAAACAGGTTTAATTCTTTGCAAAATCAATTTTCTTTGATTTCAACTGAATTGAAGGAAAAATTCGGCTCGGAAATAATCGGCAATTCACCTGAAATTATAAAAGTAAAAGAATTAATATGTAGATTTGCAAAAACCGATAATTCCGCTATCCTGATAACCGGTGAAAGCGGAACCGGTAAAGAACTCGTTGCTCGCGGTATTCATTTATTAAGCTCCAGGAAGCACAATTATTTTTGTGCAGTGAATTGCAATGCAGTTCCGGAAAACCTCTTTGAAAGCGAGTTTTTCGGACATATAAAAGGTTCCTTTACCGGAGCCAAAGAAGACCGTATCGGCTGGTTCGAGCAGGCAAACAAAAGCACTTTATTTATAGATGAGATCGGAGAACTTCCCAATCATCTGCAGGTGAAATTATTAAGAGTTTTAGATGATAAAAAGATTCGAAGGATCGGTTCAAATAAAGATATTCCAATCGATGTCAGGATCATTACTGCAACAAATAAAGACATTGAACTGGAAACAAAAAAAGGGAATTTCAGAAATGATCTTTATCACAGGCTGAACACTTTTATGATAAATATTCCTCCTCTCCGTGAAAGAAAAGAAGATATCCCGATTCTGCTTGAATATTTTGTCAGCATATTTTCACAAAGTATAGGTAAACGCTGTTTATCAATTTCGCCTGAAGTTTATGCCAGATTAAATTCATATCCCTTCACCGGTAATGTTCGTGAATTAAAAAACATAACAGAAAGAGCATTGATATTATGTGATTCAACCACTTTATTGCCGGAACATTTTATGATTTCAGATATTAATAAAACCACACAAACTGAACCTGAAAGACGAATATTCGATCTTGAACAAATTGAGAAAAATACCATAATCTCTGCTTTGAAAGCAACAAATAATAACAAAACACACGCTGCAAAATTATTGAATATTTCCTGGCAACTTCTACATCGGAAGATGAGAAAATTTAAAATAGAAATAAAGTAGAAGGAACAAGGAGCAAGGGAAAATAATAATGACTCTTTTAAGAATTGAGTGGGTAAGTAAAAATAATATCCAATAAACCAAAGGCTTACAAGTATCCAACACGGAATATCCAATGATGAAGGAAAAAGAAAATAAGTTTCTGCTCATTCCTCCCGAAAGCTTTCGGGACATTTGGGAATGCAATAATGAAAAAATTGTATTTTGTATTTATCGAAATGAAATTTCTTATCCAATTGTGTTCCCAAATCGGAATTTGGGAACAAGGAACATAGAAATAAAGGAGAAGGGTAGATGAAGAATGGACAAGGGGAAATAATAATCTTATAAATCTCTCGTAAATAATATTTTTCTGTTTCCTTTTCTCCTTTCTCCTTTTTCCTTTTTTATCCCGGCGTAGTCTTAACGAAGCCGGATTCCTTTTACCTTTTGTCTTTCTCAAAGCGGGCCTTGTCATTCGACATGGTAAAAGCTTTGAGTTACTTTCTCCTTTTTTCCTTTTTTATCCCGGCGACCCGTCACGGCATAGTTCCACAGGAACGAAGCCGGATGCCTTTTTCCTTTTTGCTTTTTTATCCCGGCGTAGTCTTAACGAAGCCGGATCCCTTTCTCCCTTTCTCAAAGCAGGCCTTGTCATTCGA
>DAOVQH010000249.1 GCA_030628755.1 Candidatus Cloacimonadota bacterium
CCGGGTCTACATATAACCTGTGCAAAGTAATTGGTTGTTTTGGTTGTAACATCCTTTTCGTCATACAAATTGTCAGAGATTAAATTCAAAGCCAGGCTGAGTGAGAGCCTATTATTCAAGAAATTTATGTTATCGTTTATGCTTATTATTCTTGCATCTTTTTGTAGATAATTGGATGATAAAGAATTAAAACTCGATCCAATTGTAGTATAAGAAATATTCAGAAAGTTTTTATAGAAAAATGTTCTAATGAAAGTCTTATAAGCCAAATTGGACCATCCTGGAGTGAAGGGTTCAATGAATTCATTAACAATAAAAAGATCTGAGAATTCTGCAGGGTCAATTGGGAAATCAATTTCCTGGTCGAGCTTTTCTTCAATTTCTTCTAAAGACATTGCACCGTCTATGATATTGCTGTTATAATAGCTCATCGCAGCTTCAGCACCCCATACAAATCGCTGTTTGAATAAAGAAAGATTAAAGTCCGTTCCTACTATTATATTGTCTTTCGGGGTAATAGTTAATGTGCTATCTACACCCGCAATTTTTCGATAATACTTTTCGTTTAAAGATTTTATATCATCTTTGTTTTTCGTTACTCCAAATGCCAATGTAAAACTTCGTATATTTCCTACTTCGATACGCAGAGAATTGGTTCTTCTTTTAAAGGTTCCTGCTGTATAATCCTGGTCATCATCATCACATTCTTTACCATTAACAACCCTTTTGCTGTTGCCGCTCGTAAACAGTAATCTGAAGTTCTGGAAATGAAGATTAGTATGGAAACCGAAAATGTTTTTGCTGTTCAGTTGAAATGTTCCATAATTTGGAGCATGATCCCCTGCAATAAGATCAAAATGTGGAACCATTAATCCTAAGTTGTACCTGTTCACAGGTTGTGCCCACTTCGTTTCGAGTGAGGATAGATATAATTTCGATTTAAACTTCAACCAGTTATGACTTCCTTTAAAATTTAAAAGGAAATTAGCCCATTTATCAGATTCGCTCTCCTCATAAGCTTCCCAGGCAGTATTATCCAGATGAGAATTAAAAGTAGCTTTACCACTTATATTTAAAGGTAATTCAAAAGCTTTTATTTTGACATCTGTAAACCAGTGTTCTGATTCAACTTTGCTGCCATCAGTGAGATTTGCTGAGACATAGTAATAATGTTTCCCTTGTTTAGCTTTTTTTACCTCATATATGAGCATATTGGAGTATATTTGAGTAGAGTAAGTTACATCTTCCAAATCGTAGAAAAATCTAATAGAACTATGATCAATCTCATCTTCAAGTGCAAACATAGATATTGCAACTAGGTAATCCTGGCTGATATCTGAGAATTCCAGATCAGGTGAAAGCCTGACAAAACCCTCTGATTTTTCTACAGGTTGCTCGATCACTACCCTGTATGGATTTACTTCAGGTTGAATCTCGGGAAGTGTTAAGTTTTTTCCTGAATGTGGAATAACTAGAAAGTAATAATTAAGACTTGCTCGATAATTAACTGCATCCTCAACAACAACAGAGAAAACCGGATTAGTTTCTGAACCCTTTTCCATATCAAGTTCGGAAAATGGAAGTGTTCCTGTTTCCCTATAAAACAGTTTTACATTAAAAATCTCATTGAAACCATCCCTGATTTCAAGATTCAACTCTACTCCTTTTCCTGGTTCTATTGAGATTGGTGGATCATGGTAAAGCATAATTTCTGAGAAAAGAGTAGATGAAAGTAAAATAATGATTAATAAAATTATATATCTTTTCATAATATCCTCTATTCGAACTCAATCTTTATCGTTCGTTTTTCTCCTTCATCATTTTCAAGTTCTATTTCAAGTACATTTGAAACACCGCTTTCTATTAAATCCTGCTGTTCTTCACTGATGTCACCTTTCTTTATTGGGGAAACAACAATTTCACCCTCACCTCTTGAATGAGCCTTTTGACCTTCAGTAACGGTAGCTTCATTATCATCTGTTTTATTCCTGATATGAACTTCACCATCAAAAGTATAAAGATCTGTTTCACCTTTTTCATCTACAGAGATAAACAATTCAGTTCCTTTCACAGATATAACAGTGGTGGGTGTATCAATCTCAAAATCACCGGTTTTTTTCACCACTTTTGCCCAGAGTTCACCGAACTGGAGATAGCTCTTTTTATTGAGTTTGCCATCTTCTTTTATCGCATTAATTGTTAAAATACTGTTCGGAAAAAGTTTTACAACTGAGCTACCATCAACGAATTTCACTGCAGCAAAGGAATCTTCTTTACTTTCCAGCTCATCCTTATTCACCAACTCCTCGCCGGTTTTTGCCTTACTTATTTGTTCTTCACGCTTAAGCTCAACATCGCCTTTAACCTTCAAAGCAATTGCTATTGAATCCTTAGCAAAAGCTATCGTGGTACAAATAATAACCAACACAATAAATATTAATTTGTATTTCATGGTTCTCTCCTATTCAACAGTTAAACTTTTAATTGTTAACTCACCATTAGAAATCTTTTCCAGGATATCGTTAAGTTCATCCATTGTAATTTCCCGACCTTCCCAGATCATATTCTCAAATGAAAATCCGCCTTCTATAAGTGCAATAAGTTCATTAATTCCTTCGATATTAAGTTGGGTAAGGAAATTGATAAGCGTCTGGTTGTTCATTTCTCCTTCTTCAGAGCTTAACATAAACAAATATATAATGCTCTTATACGTTTCAGTAGCCACAGGACATTGAATTTCTGCTGAGATCTGCCAAGCATGTGTCTTATTATATGGGAAGTCAGGAGCATAGGTCGGATAGAGGAAACTTGTACTTGGGTAATTTTGTTCTTCGAAGAATGGTTCCAATTGCTCGATTTCCTCAGCAGTAGCAGATTCCTCTTCAAGTTGGTATATTCTTATCGTGTAATCCGTCAGGTTGGAAAACCACACGAAGTTAGGATAGTTATTAGAAATTATGGCTGGACCAAGGCCAATAGGATTTCCAGGAGTAATCAGAGAGATTGAAACTGGTGAAATTATAGTAAAAACACATATTTCTTTGTTTGATAAAGCATAATTCTCTTCTCCAGGATGTCCTGGTTCAAATGCCTGAATAGTGAAAATATAATTTCCATCTGGCATCCTCCCTGTTTCTCTGATTTGTTCTTCAATATCATCAAGGAAATCATCAAAGTTGCTACTTACTGTAAAATATAAAGTACTACCAGCCTCAACAATTATATCCCTATTTGTGATAACAACGATGTCTGGTACGTTTTCATCAGGAGTTAAAACTGCTTCCGCAAATGAATCTTGCCATTGCATTGTACATTGAAGTATATAGTTATTGTTACCTAAATTATTATTAAGAGTTAGCCTAAATAAAAGCGGTTGTTGATCTGGTTCTTCAGGATTGAAATATGCTGGGTAGAATACATTATATGTTATATTAGTAGGTGTAACTGATAGTGAAATCGGATATTGTGCAAACAATGAAATTGCTACCATCAAAAAAATAAAAATCATTAACTTTTTCATAATATTCTCCTTTTAAATTAATTTTTTAAAGATAATTTGATAATTTCTTCTAAAAGCTCTTCAAAGCTATAACCTTCTTCTTTTGCTGCCATTGGGGTTAAACTGAGAGGTGTCATTCCCGGCAGTGTGTTTACTTCTAAGAAATAAAAATTCTTACCATCATAACGGAAATCTACACGGGCGTAAGCTTTACATCCAAAAAGATTAAAAACTCGCAAAGCATCCTCCTGAATTTTGGCTTTTTCTTCAGATGTAAGTTTAGCAGGAGCTTCATAAATCGTTTTTCCTTTGGTGTATTTATTCGTATAGTTATACCATCCATCTTTTGGTTTGATCTCCACTACTGGTAAAGCCTTATTTCCTAAAATGGTTACGGTTAATTCCCTACCTTCGATAAATTTTTCAAAAAGAATTTTCTTACTAAATTTTGAAGCTTTTTTAATTGCATTATCGGCTTCATTAATATTTTTTATTATCGATACTCCCACTGATGAACCTGAATCATTCGGTTTCACAACCATTGGAAATCCGATTTTTTCTGAAATAGAATTGATATTGTATTCGAAGTCCTTATATATTAGATAGCGATCA
>DAOVQH010000318.1 GCA_030628755.1 Candidatus Cloacimonadota bacterium
ACAAGGTTCAACCGGGACCCCAATTATTCAATAGGGCAGGCGGTTGAACCAACATGAGGAAAAACCTATAGTTTCAAAATACAAACCACCACCTCAGCAAACCCGTCTTCTTCATTTGAACTGGTAATCTGATATTTCTGTTTCAGCTTTTTCGGAGCATTTTCCACAACATAACTTTGAGCTGTCCATTCCAGCAGGTCGATGTCGTTAAAATCATTCCCTATACTCAATGTTTCTTCCTGCGAAATGGAAAGATGTTCGCATAACCATTGTGCAGAATGTCCCTTGGATACACCTTTCGGGAAAATTTCCAGCCAGATAGAACTATGATCTAATGGGGATGTAGTGCGAATTACCTTTACAAAATCAAGTTCCTTTTGGATTTCACTGAATTTATCATCTGAACCCGCAGGTAATACAACAAGCAATTGACTGGCTTTTTGAGGTTGTACTGGTAATTGTAGAGATTTCACAAAATCTTTATAAAGGCAAATTCTTCTTTCAAAATCCGGATTGTTTAAGCTAACCTTCCAGTATTGGAATCTATGATTCTCCGGAATAAGATCATGCAACATAAAATCGACTTTGTAATTTACTAAAACTTGTGTTGCTTTTGTAACTTCATTTTCATTAAGATGATTTTCAAAGATGACTTCTTTACCCTGCCAATCCATAATACCACACCCTGAAGAAAACATCAAATAATCAAACGGGAGATTTTCCGAAAGAACTCTTTTAGCTGATAAAATATTCCTTCCGGTTGCGATTACAGTAACGACTCCTTTTTCTCTTAGGTCCTGCAAAGCTGCGAGGTTCTTTGCAGAAAGCGTATTATCATCCCTCAGAAGTGTTCTGTCTAGATCGGTAAAAACTATCTTTACTTCATCTCTTTTCATTTCAATATTTCGATTATCTTGACAGATATAATCGTCAAGAAGTTTAAATTATTCTGGTCGATAAAATATTTCGAGTCGAGAGGAACAGAGAAGTTCGTTCAATCGTCCCGATTGAATGAAATAATTAATAATGATCGTCCCGATCATAATAATGAAATGATAATTTCACACCGAGACGGTGTTCAAGAAAATTACAAGGTTCAACCGGGACGGTTGAACCAACATGAGTTAAAATTTATTGGGAGATATTTTGTACTTAATAAAAAATGTTCTTGCTTCTATCTCAAGGAAAATTGATCTGAAATATTATATTTCCAAAAAACTGAATCTATCCTTAAATACGATAGACAATATTAAAATCCTTCGACGTTCCATTGATGCACGAAAGAAGAATAATTTAAAATATAATTTCACAATTTCTGCGAGTATCCACGGGAAAATCCCACAACATCCCGATATCACTGAATATAAACCTCCAGAACCATATCTTGAATCCAAGAAGCAAATATTCGATCTACACCCTTTTATTATCGGGGCAGGTCCTGCTGGGCTTTTTGCAGCTCTCTCATTGGTGGAAAAGGGATTCAAACCCTACATTTTCGATCGTGGTGATGAGATTGAAAAAAGAACAAAGAAAGTTACTAAATTCTGGGAAAAAGGTTTACTCGATGAAGAAAGCAATGTCCAATTCGGCGAAGGAGGAGCAGGTACATTCTCTGACGGTAAACTGACTACCAGAACCCGTGATTTTTATACTGAAAAGATAATTGATTATTTGGTCAAATTTGGTGCAGATAAAAAGATAAAATACGAAGCTCTTCCCCACCTTGGAACAGATGGAATAAAAAAGATAGTTATCAATATACGTAACTTTCTTGAGGAAAAAGGATGTAAGTTTTTCTGGAAACATAAACTACAAGATATTCAGATACAGAATGGAAAGATTGCTTCTGTAAATATTAACAAACAAACCTATAATCCGGAAATTCTGATTCTTGCTATTGGTAATTCTGCTCGCGATACATTTGAAATGCTTTCACAAAAAATATCACTTGAAAATAAACCTTTTGCAGTAGGTGTTAGGATCGAACACTTACAGGATTACATTAACCAGGCATTTTATGGTGAAAAAACAGACTTCACTATCACCGGACCTGCATCATATCGCTTAACCGCAAAAAGCAAAAACAGAGGGATTTACAGCTTCTGTATGTGCCCGGGGGGTTATATTATCCCTGCTTCTTCAGAAAAAGATTCTTTAGTTCTAAACGGCATGAGCTTCAAAGATAGAAACAATAAATATGCAAACAGTGCTATTGTAGTTACAGTAAATGAATCCGATTACGGAAAACAAATTTTGGCTGGAATAGAATTCCAGAGAAAAATTGAAAGGAAATGTTTTTTACCAAAAAATCCATATTTTGCACCTGTTCAAAAGGTAAATGATTTTCTAAAAGGGAAAACTTCTGAAAATAAGATAAGATCGAGTTATGTACCGGGAATTCTGCCAAAAAAATTGAATGAGTTGCTCCCTGAACAAATTTCTAAAAATTTGAAATTCGGACTGAAAATATTCGATAAAAGAATTCCTGGTTTTATTAAAGAAGGCATATTACTTGCTCCTGAAACCAGAACATCTTCTCCAATCAGAATTTTGAGAAATAAAGAAACTTTTGAAGCTCTTGAAGTCTCCAACCTTTACCCTATTGGTGAAGGTTCGGGTTATTCAGGCGGGATTATAAGCAGTGCAGTTGACGGGTATAAACTGGGTCAAATATTTAAATTTTAAATGCAAGTTGTAGGAACGGAAATTGCATAAAGAATTTAACAATGTAAAATAAATAAGATTGCGGAGGCTGGATGTTCAAAAAAGTATCT
>DAOVQH010000160.1 GCA_030628755.1 Candidatus Cloacimonadota bacterium
CAATCTCAGCTGAATTTCTATCAATGCTTCTGTTTATTTTATTGATAATCACATTAGACGTATCAACAATGGATTGCAGGTTTTCCAAAAAACCCTCTTCATTAGTTATCCTGCTCAATATCGATTCAATTCCAAAAACTACTTCACTGAGTTCTGCTACTAACTTGGTGAGACCGAAATTCTTTTCTCCTTTTTGAATTAACTCAAGATCGAGTATTTGCTCTTCTTCTCCCGGAATAATTTCAACAAGAACATCTCCCATTAAATTTGATTCCAGAATATAAAATTTAGTTCCTTTTCGCAGCGGGAAATCAAGTTCAACCTGAAGGAGAATGATCACACCACCATCTTCTATTTTCAATTCCTTAACACGACCTTTCTTAACACCATGAACTGTAACTGTACTTCCAATTTCGATATTACCGGCATTTTTAAACTTCACTTTCAGGGGAGTGTATTTTCGGCTTTCCATAATCTCAGTGAACCAGGAGTAGCAAGCAATTAGTATAATTATTGCAATTATTGAGAATAATCCAACTTTGAACTCAATGCTTTTCTTATTTTGATAGAATTTCATTATTAATCCTTAATAAGCCTAAGGCTTATTAATTTCTACTTACAAACTTTTTCACATACTCTATATTATCATTTTTAAAATCATTATAAGTTCCGTCAAAGACAATTTTTTTATCATGTATCATCGCAATATTTCCCTCTATTCTTTGAATGCAGTGCAAATCATGAGTTACAATTATGGAGGTAACATTATACTTTCTGTAAAGTTTCAAGATTAAATTAATAATCTCATCTGCAATAATGGGATCAAGACCAGTAGTAGGCTCGTCATAGATTATATATTCAGGTTGAAGAATTATTGCTCTGGCAAGAGCAACACGCTTCTTCATACCACCACTTAATTCAGCAGGCATTTTATAAAACGTGTCCGCAAGACCCACTAATTCGAGCTTTTCAAAAACAATTTTGGAAATTTCATCCTCCGGTAATTTACTGTGTTCCATCAAAGGTAATGCCACATTTTGATATACATTTAAAGAATCTAAAAGAGCTGACCCCTGAAATAACATTGCCAGCTTCCGTCTGGTTTTATTCAATTCCTTCCTGTTTAAAGAAAATACATTCACTCCATCAATTTGAATTTTACCTGAATCGGGTGTTATCAGCCCTTCGATAGATTTCATCAGGACACTTTTACCGCATCCGCTTTGACCTACTATAATTGTGATTTCATTCTTCGGAATTGTCAGGTTGATGTTCTCAAGAACCGTCTTTCCATTGAAACTGACTATCAAATTTTTAACTTCAATCACTTAGTTTTACCTCTATACCATCAAACTTTTTGCAGGCAGGAAAGAAGTGTAAATATTTTTTTTTGAGAAACTCATTTCTTTTCAAATAAATTCTAATGTAATGGTCTGAAAGAGATGTCCAATAATTCTTAGTTTTCTTTTCGATTATTCCCCTCAGACCCACATTATTTTTGACAATATAATCCAGATACTCCTGCAATTTATCTCGAGAAAGCTCAATTAATTTTTTGCTTCTTTCTCTTATAATTTTACCATGAATATGTCCATTCATTTTTTCTGCTTTTGTTCCGGGTCTTTTTGAATATGGAAAAACATGGATATATGTGAAGTCCAATGAAGTAAGAAAGTTATGTGTTTTTGAAAATAGATCATCTTTTTCACCGGGAAGACCCACAATAACATCGATACCAATAGCAACATCAGGGAGAATTTGCTTTATTTCCCGGATAACTTCTCTAAAATCCGCAGTAGAATATTTCCTTCCCATTTTTGTTAGAAGTTCATCACAACCCACCTGGAGAGGAATATGAAAATGTGGGCATAATTTCTTACTTTCTTTGAAGAAGTCTAAAAGATCATCATCAAAAAGCTGAGGTTCAATGGAACTCAAACGGATCAATTTAACACCTTTGATTGCTTCAATATCCCAGAGTAGATGAGAAAGATAATATTTGTCCTTCTTATTTTCTCTGCTATAAAGCCCAAGATTTATACCACCTAAAACGAATTCTTTATATCCATTTTCAACTAATTTTTCAATTTGGAGTAAAACATTTTCTTTTTCCCTACTTCGTGGATTACCACGACCAAATGGTACAGCACAGTAAGCACAGAAATAATCACATCCATCCTGAATTTTTATAAAAGCTCGGGTTCTATCTATCATTGAAGTAGTAAAAAGCTCTTCAAACCCGGTTACCTTTGAAATATCTTGAAAATGAAAAGCATCAAGATTCGCGTCAACACACCAGTTATTGCAACGGGGCATACGGTTGATGCACTCCAAAATTTTTCCTTTTGAATTATTATCTATTATTAAATCAATATTACCCAGTTCTTTTATTTCTTCGTAACTTCGTTGAGCATAACAGCCGGTAACAACTATTTTCACTGAGGGATTCACTTCCTTTCGCTTGATAGCTTTCCGAATAGCGTTTCTGCTTTTATAGTCTGTTCGGTTGGTTACAGTACAGGAGTTGATGATATAAACATCAGCAGGTTCATTATAATCCACAACCTGATAACCTGCATTTATAAAATCATCTACAATACATGCTGTTTCATATTGATTGACCTTGCAACCAAAGGTTATTGCAGCTATTGTTTTTCTAACCACAAAGACACCAAGACACTAAGATATTCATTTTTATTTATCACCAAAAAAGACACTAAGACAATTTCCGTTGGTTTAAATGTTCCAGGTTGAACCATTTCATTTCCATCAAATCGTCCCCGATTTACCATTACCAGACTGAGACAGTCTGACATAAACAATTCGTTCAACCGAGACGGTTGAACGAACAATAACTTACCACCAAAACTTAAAAAACAAATATTACAGAATTATTCTTTCCCTTTGTGCCTTCGTGGCTATCTTCTCCGCTTGTTACTAAACTCCTGTTTAGTAACATTATTTCTCTTCAGGAGTTAGTCTGCGTATTTTTCTTATCTTTGGGTGCTTTGTATCTTTGTGCCTTTGCCTGCCCCCTAAGGAAGAATGACCCCAGTTGGATAAAAAAATCCAACGGGGTAAACTGTATCGGGGTGTCTTCGTGGTAATTATTATCTTTTTTTGATATAGGTTTAAATTTCATTTCTCTTCTTTGTGCCTTTGTGCCTTCGTGGCTAATTCTATTCCCAATTCATCCAGTTGTTCTTTGGAAACTTTCGAAGGGGATTCACTCATCAGGTCAGCAGCTTGCAGGGTTTTGGGAAAGGCAATTACATCGCGTATGGATTCAGCTTTGCTCATGATCATCACGATTCTATCGATACCCGGAGCAATACCACCATGAGGAGGAGTTCCATATCTGAGAGCATTAAGGAAAAAACCGAACTTCGTTTCCAGTTCTTCTTCGGAGAAACCCAGAACATCGAAAATCTTTTTCTGAACGTCCAATCTATGGCAACGAATACTTCCTGAAGATAATTCAACTCCATTGCAGACAAGGTCATAGAGTTGTCCTATAATTTTTCCGTAATCTTTTTCATTATCAAAATATTTCAAATGTTCTTCTTTTGGTAAAGTGAACATGTGATGTGCTGTTTCCCATCTTTGTTCTTCATCATTATATTCAAAAAGCGGGAAATCTGTAATCCATAAAAAGTTATAAATATTATTATCATAAAGTTTAAGTTCTCTTCCTAAATGATTTCTAATTTCAGCTAAAATTTTAAAAACCATTTTATCGGAATCTGCTACAAAGAGAACTAAGTCCCCATTCTTTGCGTCTGTCTTTTTTAGAATTCCCTTAACCTCATCTTCACTGAGAAATTTAGAAACTCCACCGGTAAATCCATTCTCCTCAACTTTGCAGTAAGCTAATCCTTTCCCTTCAAGATGTTTTGCAATATCAGTTAAACCATCGATTTGTTTCCTGGAAAAGTTTGCACAACCTTCTGCTACAATACAGCGCACACTTCCTCCAGATTCTATTGCAGATGCGAATACTTTAAATTCGGAATTCTTAAGCACGTCTGAAAGATTAATCAATTCCATTCCAAAGCGCGTATCGGGTTTATCTATGCCAAATCTTTCCATTGATTCTTTATAGGATAATCGAGGAAATGGAATTTTTAGGTCAACATTGATAGTTTTTTTAAACACATACTTGAACATTTCTTCCATCACTGAAAAGATCTCATCTTGAGAAACAAAGCTCATTTCCAAATCTAGCTGTGTAAATTCTGGCTGTCTATCTGCACGAAGGTCTTCATCACGGAAACAGCGAGCAATCTGGAAGTAGCGATCAAATCCACCGATTATCAGAAGTTGTTTATATATCTGCGGAGATTGAGGAAGAGCAAAAAACTTTCCTTTGTGTATCCGGCTGGGAACCAGGTAATCACGAGCTCCCTCAGGTGTACTTTTCATCAGCATCGGGGTTTCAATCTCATAGAAATTATGTTTCGTAAGAAATTCGCGAAAGGCAAATACAATCTCGTGACGCAGCAGAATTATATCCTTTAATTTTTCTCTTCTCAAATCAAGATAGCGGTATTTCAAACGCAGGTCTTCTTCTGCTAAAATATTTTCATTTATTTGAACTGGCAAAGGTTCCGAATCATTTAAAATCAATAATTCTTCTGCATCAATTTCTATTTCACCGGTTGGCATTGCTCTGTTTATATTTTGTTTCTCTCTTTTTACAACTTTCCCTATTACTGCGATTACATATTCATTCCTGAGTCGGTGAGCCTTTTTATGAATTTCCTTTTTCTCAGGTCTGAAAACTACCTGGACTAAACCTGAAACATCACGAAGGTCGATGAAAGTTAATCCACCAAGGTCACGACGACGGTGCACCCAGCCCATAACAGTTACTGTTTTACCAACGTTTATTACGCATAAATTTTCTACAAAGTGACTTCTCTTATTTTTTCCAATAAAATCCATTATTTTTTTTCCTTCCCAATTTCTTAGAAATGTGATATTTATTTTTAAGGTTTTTTTGTCAATGGTTTGATAAAGTGGTTTCAAATGTCATTCCCAATTTAATTGGGAATCTGTTTTTTTGATATTCATAGATTCCCTCTTCCGAGGGAATGACAATGTCACAAGAATGACAAGAAAGAAAAAATGCTACTGTCATTCCCAACCTGCCTGCCAAGCCGAAGTTGTACGAAGGCTGGATTGGGAATCTCGTTTATCATCATCATGGATTCCCGTTTTCACGGGAATGACAATGTCGCAGGAATCTAATCGAACCAGTCTTTTGCCAAATCTTTCCATTCTGGATTTTCTTTTTCGATCAGTTCAATTTTCCATTTTCTATACCATTTTTTCATTCTTTTTTCATATTCTATAGCTGCAACAACGTCATCAGTTTCTTCATAATAAACCAATTTTGTAAGATTATACTTCTTTGTAAAACCATTAATTTGTTTATTCTTATGTTCATACATTCTTCTTTCCAGATCATTGGTGACACCAATGTATAGAGTGCCGTTCTTTTTGTTTGTCAGGATATAAACATAATATAATTTATTCATTCTTTCCTTTTATTAGATTCCCGTTTGCACGGGAATGACAATGGAAATGTATAAAATAATAATGTAATTCCCAAACCTGCCTGCCCTGATGTATATCAGGGATAGGGAACCTTATTTATCACTATTATGGATTCCCGTCACCGATTTCTCGAGGACATGCTTTCACGGGAATGACAAGGAAGAAAAAACATTACTGTCATTCCCGACTCCGATCGGGAATCTTGTTTACTACTATCATGGATTCCCGCTTTTGCGGGAATGATAAAGTCGTGGGAATGACAATGTCACGAGAATGACTTTTTTCTATTTCTGGTTACAAAGCCCCAGCTTTGTAATCAATAACATTCCCAAGCTGGGGCTTGGGAACAAGTGGAATATTTTCTAGTGTAAAAAAAGAAGATTGATGATAATAGAGCTTATTCCTTTTCTTCCTCTTTCTTCTTCACATCACCACGAATAAAATTAATCTTGTTATTATGGAAAATTATCTGGCAGGAGTTATTTTTCGAAGCAAGTTTAGGAAAGAAGATAAAGCCGGATTTTTTCGCACCGGGTA
>DAOVQH010000078.1 GCA_030628755.1 Candidatus Cloacimonadota bacterium
CAATTTGTCCAGAATTTGGTAATGATAGAGAAAATATCCTCCAATTATACCCAGAATCCAGGCTATGAGAGCAATTACACTTACTCTTAAAAAAGAGATCAGAATATCTGTAAAGAGGAGTTTTAAGGGTAGATTAATTCTAATTACATCAGAGTATGTTATGCCAAGAGAAAATGCTAACAGAATAAAAAGGAAAATAATAAACAACCCGCCTAAAGAATCGTACTTATTTAACTTCAAAGTAAACATCATCTGGATTTACCTCATTTTCTATATATCCCTTTTCGATCATTTTTTTAATGACTTTTTGTTCAAATTTTTTCTGAACATCAGTGAATTCCATCACAAATTTAGTATGATATAAAGACTTTTTTGCATCTCTTAAAGACAGATTGAAAAAGGTTCTTGCTGCCTCATAAGCAACCTGGGGAGAGTTGTTCATTTCATCTGTACTTTTTTCCAGACCTTTAAGAAATTTTTTTATTTTTGGAAGTTTTTTTTGAATGGCAGTTTCTGTAGCTGCTATATCACAGCAGGTATGAAAGGGGTAGTCTTCACTATACCAGTGAATTATATGGAATTCCTCATCAAATTTGAAGATGGGAGGAACATAAAAACTCAGTGCATCAATTCTCCCGGAACGAAGTGCAGATGCCATATCCATTGGAGTTCTGAAATAAATCATTTCAAAATCAATGTTATGATCCTCTGCAAGAATTTCAGCAAAAATATCCAATGTAGAAGCTCGTAATACCCCCATTTTTTTGCCTTGTAGGTCTTCTAAAGTTTGTATTTCCTTTTTTGCGATTATACCATCACTTTCGCGCTCAAAGAAAGATATAATTTTAACTTTCTTCCCTTTTGAAACACCTGTCCAAATGTAGGTAAAGGGCATAATTGCCACATCAATTTTACCTGATATCAAGGCTTCGTTTGTCTCCCAACCTGATGAAAAATTTTTGATAATATAATCTGATCTGTTCAAAGTTCCTATTTCTAAACCAAAATCAAAAGGTAAATGATTTAAAGAGGGTTTAATAAGCCCTACAATTAATTTGTCTTCACTTTTTGAACTGCATCCAGATAAAATTATCACTATAATAAAAATAAAAAAAATCTTTTTCAAAATACACTCCTTAAATTTTCTAAATAAAAGCCACCCCGCTTAGGACAGTCAGGGTGGCTTTTTAAAGCCTAGATCTTAACTGTAATTTCTGTGTTTAATTTAATTCTACGAAAGTTTTTTTAATAATATTGATACATTCCATAAGCTGTTCTTCTGTTATTACTAAAGGAGGAGCAAACCTGATAATATGGTCGTGAGTAGGCTTGGCAAGAAGTCCGTTTTCCTTGAGCTTCAGGCATACATCCCAGGCTTTAATTCTATCTGTTGGTTTAATGACAACAGCATTTAAGAGACCCTTTCCACGGATTATTTCTATGAAAGGAGAATCAAGCTTATTTAATTCATCACGGAAGATTTTTCCTAGTTTGTCTGCTTTTTCTACCAGGTTTTCCTCTTTTACGACTTCGAGTGCTGCTTTAGCTACAGCACATGCAAGCGGGAATCCTCCAAAAGTTGAGCCATGTTCACCTGGCTTGATAACCATCATTATCTCTCTTGAAGATAAGACCACTGAAATTGGTAACACCCCACCTGAAATGGCTTTACCTAAAATCAATATATCAGGTTTGATGTTAGAATATTCGCAGCAGAGCATTCGCCCAGTTCTTCCTATACCGGTTTGTACTTCATCAGCAACAAACAGGACATTGTATTTTTTACAGCTTTTATAACATTTTCTTATGTAATCATCATCGGGTACATTAACACCGGCTTCACCCTGGATTGGCTCAACCAAAAATGCGCATACTCTCTTTTGATGTTTTTTCAATACCCTTTCTAATGCATCAGTATCATTATAAGGTATCTTGATAATGCCTGGTAGGAATGGTCCAAAATTTGTAAAAGCAGTTGGATCTGTAGAAGCTGAAATTACAGCTATAGTTCTGCCATGAAAGTTACCCTGGGTTACAATAATAATCGCTTTATTTTCTTCGATTCCTTTGACTTCATAACCCCATTTTCGGGATAGTTTCATAGCAGTTTCCACAGCTTCAGCACCTGTATTCATAGGAAGAACCATCTCATATCCGAAATATTCTGTTATATATTTTTCATATTCGCCCAGTTTGTTATTGAAGAAAGCTCTTGAGGTTAAAGTTAATATTTTTGCCTGCTCATTAAGAGCCTTGATAATCTTTGGATGACAGTGACCTTGATTTACAGCAGAATAAGCAGAAAGAAAATCATAGTATTCATTTCCTTCAGGGTCCCAGACTTTTACTCCCATACCTTTAGCAATCACAACTGGAAGAGGATGGTAATTATGAGCTCCAAATGTTTCTTCAAGCCTTATTGCTTCTTTACTATTGATGTTTCCATAAACCATTTTTTCAGACATATTGTCTCCTGCTTTGTATTATTATTTTAACCTTATTTTGTTTTTCATTATTTAGTGTCAAATGTTTTATACAATTTAAGGAAAGGATATCAATTTAACTATTCAAACGACTGTCTTTTCACTTTTCTTCCGGCAGCTGACGAACTACGGAGAACGGGCATTAAAACACACTTTCGCAACTATTGAACGAAGTGAGACATTCCGTCTTTTCAGAAGATTCACCGGACATGTGCGGAAGGATGGCAATGTAACAATGTCTGAACAATTGCACCGTTTAGAAAATTTGCTAATGTTCCAAAGATTATTTCAACAACAAACACTTCCTGCTTGCAAAAGCTTTACCATCCACTTTCAATTGATACATATAAACGCCAGAAGAAACAAGCTGGTTATTCTCATCTGTGCCATTCCAGGTTATGGAGTAGTCCCGATACATCGGGGCTACTGTGGAGATCCGGCAGCTGCCGGACACATCCAAAGTTTTCACTTTCTGTCCCTTGATATTGTAAATAATTATTTCGGTGTCTTCGGTGTTCTCGGCCTGCCCGGCGTAGCCTTGGCGAAGACTGGTGTTTAATGAGAAATATATGTTTGTAGTTGGATTGAAGGGGTTGGGGTAGTTGGATAAAGAAAAATTTGGATTTTTAATCATCAATTCTTCTGTTTCTACAAAGTTAAGTTCATTTCTATAAATTGATTTACCAATTGGACAGACAAGAATCTCATTAGTCTCTGCTATTATTTTTGAATTAGTAAAATGGTTTGTCGGATCAAATTCATCAAAATAAATTTCATCCCAGGTTTCTCCGGAATCTTCAGAATAAATAAAATGTGGTGCTTCTAATTGATAATGTTCTCTATTAAAAACAGAACAAAATATTTGACCAGATTCATTAGGATTAATTTCCATATCAACAACCCAATAATCTTCTTGGAAAGATTGTGAACAAACTTGCCAGTTTATCGCATCAAGTGATCTATATATTACGGTTTTTCCAGGAATCTCATATATATTTGCGGTGTTTGTATAAAAGATTCCATTAATTGGATCAAATTCCAATTGATAAAATATTGTATTATCTAACAAAAATACAGGAGTCCATGTTAGCCCCCAATCATCACTTTGGAATATGCCTTGTCCATAGAATGCAGCATATAGTATGTTATCATTCATAATCAAAGACAGGATTGCAATATAACCTTCACCTTGGTTTATATCAGCTTCCATTATTTTGTTCCAGGTTTGTCCTTTATCTGTCGATCTATAGATAAATGTTATTTCGTATGGATAGGTATAAGGAACAAAACCACTGATAAGCAAAGTGTCTACATCAATAAAATGAACATTATAAATAAAAATTCTATCTTGCTCTTCAATACCATCATTAGATTCAATCCAAGTTTGTGCATAATCATCCGAAATATATATTCCCTTTCTTGCACGAGATGCGATAAAATAATTTACCTCAATCGGAGATTGTCTCACATCCAAAACATTATATATTGAATCCATACGAGACCAGGTATAACCATAATCATCAGATAAATACATAAAACTAACGTTTTGATATATATAGTTTTGATAGTTTGGATTTGTTTTCAAAGTAAATACAGTTTTTTCATATATATTGGTTGGAATAAGATTGTTCACTATTTCGGTGGTCATATTAAATTCGAATATACCTTCATAAAGGCTTGCTAAATAAATGTTATTGTCATATAATTTAATTGATAGCCCTGTAACATCAGTGGCAATTCCGTTACCAATTTGAATCCAAGTTTCATTTTCCATATCTAATCTTAAGACACCTGCATCCTGCTCCATTAAGGTCCGTACGGCAGAAAGATATATTTCATTATTATATAGCTTCAACTCTTTGGGAAGACCATAACTAAAACCATAATTTATATTTTCCCAAGTTACTCCACTATCGTAAGTAATAAACATATTATTTTCACATAAAAAATCATTCCAGTATGCACCACCTGATACATAAGTACTATCGTTGATAATAACCAAGCTATGCGGAAAAAAGTCGTAATTAAAAAATGATAATGGTATTTCTTCCCAGGTTACACCTGCATCAAAGCTTTTATATAAATATGAAGAAGAAATTACCATCATTAAATTGTAATCGGGAGAAAAATCATAAACATTACCTCCAATATTAGGTAATTGTTGATTCCAAGATGTACCATTATTATTTGAACGAAACCAGATGTTAAGACCAACCTGGGCAAAAATTATTTCAGGTTGTGGCTTATATATTATTAAATTTCGTGCCGAAATATCGTATTGAATACCACTTTCACAATATTCCCAATTGATTCCGCCATCGAGTGATCGTAGAATGTGGTTACCAATGCCTAAAAAGATCACATTATTATGAGCATCAAGTGATTTTATTTTATTACCATATTCGGGAGGTTCCAATTCAATCCAATCATTATTTTCAAGATCTACTTTATAAAGTTTATTATGATATGTTGTTGCATAAGCAAAACCCGTAACTTCATCTATTTTCATCATACAAAGATCAACCCCTGTAGGTCCGGTTTGTTCAAAAGAAAATACATCAATTGATAACACGATTATTATTAGAATAATATATTTTGTCATTTTTATCTCCTATTTTGGAAAAGTGGGAGGAATTATTAATTCCTCCCATATTTTCATATTATTGATCTGGGATCCAAGCTGAGACGTAATCACAAATAAGACTACCGGCATTTTGATTCATTATAACACCATAATGCGCATATGCTCCGCATCTTACATTATACCATCCCGATTCTGATAACTCAAAAGATCCAGACACATCATCAAAATGAACGTTCGTTACTGCTTGAAAAGCCTCACCATAACCGGAATAGTCATATTCACCCTGTACTATTCCTCTATATATCCACAAATTTCCCGGAACAAATGGGTTACAAGTTATCCAAGCTTCCAAATAAAAATGGTATGTACCCGAATAAAGGTAAACTTGCTGATATCCATCTTCCCACGTGGCAGTGTGCACAACTCCTGTATGTGGTAAAGGAAATGAATCATTTCCTGCATATAAGCTACTTAAAGCTACTAATAGTAATATTCCAATTACTATCATATTCTTTCTTAAAAACATTTTTGTCTCCTTAGTTTTTTCTCCCCTTACATTTTTCCTTCTCACCCGGGAGAAAAACAGGTTCTCTCAGATAGGCAAGAAATCCTTCCCCTCATTTTCACTCTCAACCATCTATTTTTTTAATGGTTGTAAAATACCTCTCTATTCGGGAAAATACCAATAGGGAGGAATATGGTTTTATGAACTTATTCTTTCCAATAAAGAATACATTTTTATTTCTTTGAGAGAATAAAAAACCCTCCCGGAATAAATTATATGAAATTCTATCAGATTTACATCTTCTTGTATTGTAAAGAGTTAAGCATTTGATGGGGGGGATAAAAAATAACAAATTACTAATGACAAATGAAAAATAGGAAATTTTAGAGAGTGGTATAGGGTTTATTATTCTGAATAGAATTTTATCAACTCTCTTTTTTTCCCGTGTCATTATTCTCCCCAAAATTGCATAGACAAAAGAAAATATGAAAATTAATCCGTCAAACATTTTCTGAAATTATTTAGCCACGAAGAACACTAAGAATCACGAAGAAAAAATATTTATCAAAGAACAACTGGGTTTTTTCTAACCTTGAACTTGTGAAGTCTTTTAGACTTAACAAGTTTATAATAGTCGTAAACTTCACATCCGGCAGCTGCCGGATTATTAAGTTAATCCAAACCATTGAAAATGTCTACTTAAGAGAGTACCTCTATGGGTAACTTTTTCAAGGTTGATTGGACTTCTTTCCTTAAATTCCTAATCTATTCTATCCGTGCTTATCCGTGAGCTGAATAGTATTTGATGATTTGCTTGACACAATAAAACATTGAATTTAAGTAAATCAAAATGTATAAAGATATATATGAAAAGATTAGTAAAATCTAACGTTCTTGGTGATTTAGATTGGCTGGAGAAAAAATGAGAATTCTTTTAACAAATGATGATGGAATCGATGCAAATGGCATTAATATTCTGGCAAAGGAACTTGAGAAAAACGGACATGAAGTTATTATAGTAGCACCGGATAAGGAACAAAGCGCATCTTCACATTCGATAACCCTGCACCAACCTCTTAGAATTTTACATAGAAGTGAAAACAGGTTTGCTGTAACAGGTAGTCCTGCTGATTGCATTATCCTGGCAGAGAAAGTGGTTCTAAAAAAACCTGTTGATCTGGTTATTTCTGGTATCAACAATGGACGGAATATGGGTGAAGATATTCTTTATTCCGGTACGGTTGCAGCAGCATTGGAAGCTATGTTCCTTGGATTTAAAGCTATATCTTTATCTCTTGCTTCATATGTAAACCAGAAATTTGGAACTGCTGCCTATTTCATAAATAAAATGCTACAAAACGGCATTCACAAGCTAATTGAAGAAAATGAAGTTTTTAATATTAATGTACCAAATGTCGATATATCTGAGATAAAAGGTATCAAAATAACTCAAGTTGGTCATCGCAAATACCAGGATTTTGTGAAAGAACAAACCGATCCCAGGGGAAGAAAAATTTACTGGATTGGAGGAGCGAAACCCTTGTGGTCTAAAGAAGGAAATACTGATTTTAAAGCAGTTTCACAGAATTATATTTCAATCACTCCCATTTCACCGGATTTCAATAAAAGAGATTCCTATGAAAAAATGAAAAACTGGATTAATAAATTTAGCCACGAAGAGCACGAAGAAACACTAAGTTAAAATATTTTGGTTTTTTTTCTGAAAAAGTGATATCCGTTTAATCTGTGAGCAAAAAATTAAATGAATTCAGCCACGAAGAACGCTAAGATACACTAAGTTAAAAAGTTTTATAAATTTTTTAATGAAACTTTAATATCCGTTTTATCTGTGTTTATCCGTGAGCTAAAAAGGTGAAAAATGAGATTTGATGATCAAAGAAAAAGAATGGTAAAACACCAGATAGCTGCAAGAGGAATTTCCTCTAAGAGGATCCTCGAAGTTTTTTTGAAAGTACCCCGTCACCAATTTGTACCTTTAACACTCAGTCATTTAGCTTATAATGATTGCCCTTTAAGCATAGGTCAGGGACAGACAATATCCCAGCCATATATTGTTGCCTTAATGATGGATTTAATCGATATTCAACCTACAGATAGAGTACTTGAAATAGGAACAGGTTCCGGTTATCAAACTGCTCTCATAGCCGAAATAGCGAAGGAAGTTTACACAGTGGAAAGGATAAGTGGTCTATTAAGACATGCTGAAAATTTGTTAAATAATATGGGTTATAGAAATGTTTATTATAAAATTGGAGATGGCACAAAAGGTTGGGAATATGGTTCTCCTACATGTAAAGAATTTGAAAAGATCATTGTTTCAGCAGCAGCTCCAGAGATACCTGAAAGCTTAATCAGTCAATTAGCAGTAGATGGTTTGATGATAATTCCTGCAGGGAACAGGTTCTACCAGGAACTGATAGTTATTGAGAAAAAAGAAGATAATATTATTCATACAAATCACGGTGGATGTGCTTTTGTTCCTCTGATCGGTGAAGAAGGATGGCAGGAATGAAAAGAACTGTTATTATCCTTTTGCTATTAGTAATTGCCATTTCGCTCTTTGCAAACGAAACATTCAGAGAAAGATTAAAAAGTAAAATAGATAAGATAAATGTATCATCGGAAGTAAAAGTATTTTTAATCTCGATGATACCGATTTTTGAATTAAGAGGAGCAATTCCTTTAGGAATTTTAGCATATAAACTTCCTATCTGGAAAGTATTTCCCATTGCAATTGCAGGTAATATGGTGCCAATATTTTTCATCCTGCTCTTTTTTGATTTTGTTACGAAACTTTTTTTTAAAGTTCCTTTCCTGAAAAAAATTTTGGAAACAATTTTCCGCAGAACCCGCAGTAAAAGTGCTGTTATTGAAAAATATGAAGAGATCGGTCTTATGTTCTTTGTTGCTATTCCCCTGCCAATTACCGGTGCCTGGACTGGCTCATTGGCTGCCTATCTTTTTGGTCTTAGTTTTTGGAAATCGATTTTGTTCATTTTCTTTGGTGTTCTTATCGCAGGTGTTGTGGTAAGCTTCCTGACTTCGCTTAAATGGCTCGGTGCAATAATTGCTGCTGTTGCATTGATATATGTGATTATCAGTAATTATGTAAGAAAAGAGAAGAACAAAAGAAAAATTACTCTTTCCTAAGCTTCCATCGGAGGCCGGACACTGTCTGCTTGGGAAATGGATAACCCGCGAAGTTTCTACTTCGCATCAAGAGGAAGCAGAAGCTTCTGAAGTTAGTGCATTCCGACCCTCTCTTTGAAAAAAGAGAGGGAGAATAAGAGAAACAAGGAAAACTGTCATTCCCGCAAAGCTTGTCCTCAACTTGATTGGGGAGCGGGAATCTATTCCCATCTGTTACAAAGAAGGATTAAGGGAGTTGAAAATATTGAATCTTAGTGCTCTTCGCGGCTACCAAAAAAAGGAATTATGAAATTACTTTATAACGCAAAATTCTATTCAATGCGAAAAGAAGAAAAATTCTTTTCCGCACTTTTAATTGATAAAGGAAAAATCAAAGAAATTTTCAAAAACATTCCGGATTTAAAAAATGTAGAGAAAATCGATTTAAAAGAATCATTTGTTTATCCTGGATTTATCGATACTCA
>DAOVQH010000109.1 GCA_030628755.1 Candidatus Cloacimonadota bacterium
GAGCCTTTCGAAGAAACTTTTGTTACCCCTTCTACACAAAATGAAAATGATATTCTTTGCAGTATGCAAGGTGATATTATGCCTAAAGGATGGGATGAGGAAGAAGAAGAAGAAGATTAATAATCAGGAGGAAAAATGAAAAGAATAACAATTATTATCTTAGTAGTAGCCTTTGTATTGTCCGCTCTAAGTGTATGGAGCATGTTAAAAAATTGCCAGGATACTTCCTTTAAAGCTTATGCCAGCAGCATCGAATGTAATGCTCAAGGTGACTTCATGCCAGCACCATATGATAATACCTTAATTGCTCCAGTAAAACCAAATGGAAATAATGAATTGTTCTGCAGCATGCAAGGTGATATTATGCCTAAAGGATGGGATGAGGAAGAAGAAGAAGATTAATAATTTAGACATAAATATTATAAATTTATTTTAAATAATTTTGATGATTAATTTCTTCAATATTTATGGAACAGCCATATTACGTGTGTTAACGTTAATCTTCTGGTTTTTATTATTCCGGAAAGGTAAATTTCAAGGGCTTAATTTACTATCAATAAGATTCTTTATTATATTTCAGGGAATATTTGTACTCTGGAATATACTTATGGTTCTTAGTGATAAATCAAACATTGTTTACTTGATATTTTGGGCAATAATTAGTGTTTACGAGCTTTTTTTCATAATCAATATTATGTTTAAAACACTAAATACTACAAAAAGTCACTCAGAAATTTTTATCATCACTATTTCGATTCTAGCTATCCCGATAATTTTAGCAGCTATCTTGTCATATACAAACAGAAACTATAACCCGATCAACACTACCGATTTCTATAACATTATTCTCTTAATGTTAGGTTCTGTAATTGTTATACATAACTTACTTTCCCGAGAATCATTTTTGGAAAACATAGAATCCTTTTTTATCTTTTCAGGTTTTACACTTTATTTCGGGTTACACATTTTAGCAAGTAATGCTTTCCTTTTAAGTGTTAAACTAATCGGATATTGGAATTTTGCCCAATATGCAACATTAATAAGCTTAATTTATTGGTTAGGGAGTATATTCTTTATATGGAAAATCAGATCCAGACATTTGTCTTGATATCATCTATTTTTCTTGGTTTATTTATACTGATTGCAGTTTATCTTGTAATAAAACTGAAAATAAATGATATTCTTCTAAAAAAATCTGAAGATAAACTTAAAAATTTCAACGAGACCCTGCAATATATGATTTCCGAAAAAACCAAGGAATTACAGGAATCTGAAAAACAATTCAAAGCTTTGTATGAACTTAACAAGGAAGTTCTTGAAAACTCTCCAGCTGGTTTTATTAAGCTCGATAAAAATCTAAAGATAGAGTACGAAAATCCCAAAATGCAAAATATCTTAAAAGCATCTTCAGTTAAGTTAAAAAGCTTAGAAGGAAGAATTATTAAGGAAATTGCAGAATTCAATAATCCAAAGCTAAATAAGCTTTATGATAATCTTCTTAATGGTAAAGAAGTAACTACAAAGACTGAATTTGCAAATGGAAAAGACCAGAAAACAATTGTTGAAGTAAAAGGTGTTCCTATATTTGAAGATGGAAATTTTGCTGGTGCAGTACTACTTCTAAATGATATAACCGAGAGCATAATAGCAGAGCAGAAACTAAAACAAAGCTTTGAAATACTGAAAAAAGCTACGGAGGATATTGTCCAGGCAATGGCTTCTACTTCCGAAATGAGAGACCCGTATACTGCGGGACATCAGAAAAGAGTAAGAGAACTTGCAATGGCTATTGGAGAAGAAATGGAAATTACGAAGGAACAGCTTGAAGGTGTTAAATTTGCAGGAATGATTCATGACATCGGTAAAATATCTGTTCCTTCTGATATCCTTTCTAAACCTGGAAAGATAAGTAAAACAGAGTTTGAAGTTATAAAAGGTCACAGTAAAATCGGTTTTGAATTACTGGACAAAATCAAATTTCCCTGGCCAATTTCGCAAATTGTTTACCAACATCATGAAAGAATGGATGGAACCGGATATCCAAATGGCTTAAAAGATGATGAAATTATTCTAGAAGCCAGGATCCTCGCGGTTGCTGATGTAGTAGAAGCAATGACTTCCCATCGTCCTTATAGACCTGCTCTTGGGATTGATCAGGCTTTAGAAGAAATTGGTGAACACAAAATTGATCGATACGATCCAGATGTAGTAAACGCCTGTATTAATCTTTTTAAAGAAAATAAATTCGCATTCTCTAAATAAAAAAGAATTGTCTTTGCTTATGATTTTTAAACGAAAAGCAATTATAGCGTCTATATATATCTTCTTTACAAATACGATGCTCTTTTGTATTGAAATCCCCTTTTCAAATAAAGAAATAAGAATAGATGAAAATCACTTATCTCAGTTTGTAAGGGTTTCTCCTCCAGATTCTATTCTTTATCCTCTTTCAACTGATGTTTGGTTCTGGCATGATGGAAAAAACTTATATCTACAATGGGAAGCAGAAATCAATAAGAATTTCAATCAAGGAAAATATACATCATACGACAAATGGCCCGAGGCAGATTATTTGAGATTACAACTCATCACAGATATAAAAAGCTATTATGCTTATGGGTATTATGCATTCCCGTTGGGAAATAAATATGACTTTATCCGTAATTCAAGTTTATCCACTGATAGAAATTGGAATAGTACTTATGAATATACTAGTGAAATTAACGATTATTTATGGTCTGTTCTAATGGTCATTCCATTTAAAGACCTGCGTTTTTCTGGCTCTCCTCCATATAATTGGAAAATAATCCTATCCAGGTCTTGCTATGAAAAAAATGAAACATACAGTGTTCCGTTCCTTACTACAAAAATGGGAAAAGATTATTTTCGAGATGCAGAAGACATTATTATTAAAGAAAAGATCAAGAAAAGCAGGAACTTATTTATCAGACCATATACCATCTTCATAATGGATTTGGGAAAAAAGGAAACTGAATTTGATAAAGATAATATCGGACTTGATTTTTCCTTTAATCCTAATTTTTCTACAAAATTAAAACTCAGTTACAATCCTGATTTTTCCGATGTACCTATGGACAATGAAAAAGATATTTATAATTCAAAATACGCTCCGACTTTTGAGGAAAATCGTTATTTCTTCATAGAAGATTTCAATGCCCTTGGAATCAACAACGAACTCTTTTACTCCCGGTATATCGTTCAACCTGTTTATGCGCTTAAAGTAACTTCAAATAGTGAAAATTATTCTTATGGACTTCTTTCATCTTTAGATAAAAAAACTGAAAATGTAAACGATGACCTTTTTAATATCATCGCCTTTAAACCATCTTCAAAAAACTTCAGTTTCCAATTTACTCTTCTGAATCGTATGAATGACGATTATCATAACGAAGTATTTCATCTTAAACCTGTATGGGAATTCAGCAAGAATAAATCACTCTGGATCGATATGAACCTTTCAACAAAAGAAGTAGATAACAATTCCCAAAATGGTTATTATGGAAATGCTGGTTACAGCTTGATCCAGAAAGATTTTAACTTGTCTATATCAGCTCGGCAGATGAGTAAAAATTATACAATAGATATGGGAAAAATATATGAAGATGATTATTATGGATGGAATATAAACTCATATTTATCAAAAGATGTGAACAATCAGATAATCAGGGAATTGAAATCAAATCTGGCTCTAAGTGAAGAGATAGACAATGATACAAACGACCTTCTTGAAAGATATGCTAGTATAAGTTTAGAAATCTATTCTCAATTCAACCTGAATATCACTTTCAATTTTGCATATGTAAAAGAACTATACAACCAGAAATATTTTGATAAACAAAGAACCGGTCTGCAGATAAGCTGGGATAAAATCGACTGGCTTAATGCATTTGTTGGGATCAATAAAACAAGATATATCATTTATAAACTGCAAAATATCTATGATGGATATTATAATCAATTTGGGGTCTCAGGTGTAATCAGCAAATCCCTTGCTTATAGGGTTTATGCAGAGAATATCCTCTCTTTTGATATCCCTTCTCCTGATGAAGTAGACGGAACAGAAGTTGATGATAATTACTGGATTGGTAACCTCGACTTGAATTTTAATTTAACTAACAGCCTTTCTCTTACAAATGGATTACGTTATAATAATTATGAAGTATATAAATATTCTGAATACACCGGGTTCTTTTCCAATTTTAGATGGAAATTTAAAAAAGGGTGTGATTTATATATTGGTTATAAATCTACAATTAATGAAATTGATAACAAGCATAAAATCGATTATAATCAAGCCTATATAAAAGTTTCCTATACTTTCTAAGAATAACCTTTTTTTTCACATAAATACAAAATCAAAAAATAATTGACACTCATATCTTATAAAAGAAAAGTGCGTTGGATTTTCTTAAATCAAAGTTCAGGAAGCTTGTATTAAATGTGGTGCACCCAAACAGGCAAGTTTACAAAAAAAGCTCATTGCGAGACTTAAGAAAATGGCAAAACATTCATTCTGATTAATTCTATTTAAAAATTTATATTGGAGAATAAGATGTCTATGAAAACTCTTTATCTTATCAGACATGCAAAATCGAGCTGGAAAAATTTAGATATACAGGACATTCAAAGACCGTTGAAAAAGCGCGGTAAAAAAGATGCTTCTTTAATGGTACAAAGCTTAATAAAAAAAAATATCAACCCCGATATTATTATAACCAGCCCAGCAAAAAGAGCAATTGAAACAGCAAAGATTTTAGCTGTAGGACTTAACTATCCAGTTCGGAAGATAGTTAGAGAAAGTTCTTTATACTATGATGGAGCAACTGAATTCCTCGAACTGATACACAATATTGATAATAGTCTGAATCATGTTTTTCTTATCTGTCATAACCCTGAACTAACAGATTATGCAAATTACTTTTCCAGTCAAAAAGTCGATAATATCTCGACTTGTGGCATTTACTGTCTTGAGTTTGATATAAAATCCTGGAAAGAAGTTTCCGCAAACAGTGGGAAACTAGTTTTTTTTGATTATCCTAAAAAACATAAATAGAATTTATTAAACTCTCTCAAAAGGATATTATCTTCAAATTAAGAAAAATACTTGTTATTTTTTACATCTATTTTCATATTAGCATAAATTTTCATCAAAAAGCTTAGAATGAAGAAATTCAAACATTGCTTTATATCCATTTACATTTCGAATAAAATAAATTTTTATTGACGCATTATATATTTTTTCTTTTAAATGTAAAAAGTGGTTAAATCTTTTGGAGACTGAATGGAAAAAATCGTTAATGCTTTGATTGCTGCAATTGAAGTCTGGGATCCTTACACTGCGAGTCATCAAAAAAGAGTTGCTACTTTAGCTCTGGCAATAGCCAGAGAAATGGGATTCTCCAAAAGACGATTGGACATCTTAAGAATAGCTGCTATCCTTCACGATATTGGAAAAATCAATCTTCCATCAGAAATACTCTCCAAGCCAGGTAAACTTGCTGATTGTGAATTTAATCTTATAAAAATTCACTCAGAAGCTGGATATGAAATTCTCAGAAGGATCGAATTCCCCAGTAAAGTAGCTAAAATCGTTTATCAACACCACGAGAAAATGGATGGCTCCGGCTATCCACAAGGTCTCGTAAACGGTGATATTATCCTTGAAGCCAGAATATTGAATGTTGCTGACGTTGTCGAAGCTATTTCGTCAAACCGACCCTATAGACCAGCTATAGGATTGGATGAAGCTCTTGAAGAAATCGGAAACAACTCAAACGGACAGTATGACCCAGAAACTGTAAAAATTTGTATAAGTCTTTTTAAAAAAAAGAACTTCAAATTCGAGGATATAAAACTCAGAGAAAAAGAACGCGAGCTAAATTATTAATTTCTTTCTTTTTAAAACAATTTCTTGGATTAAGCTATGAAACTAATCTATTTGGATTATAATGCCACAACTCCTATTGATCCTGAAGTTGCTGAATCCATGCTTCCTTACCTGAATGAATATTTCGGTAATCCATCAAGTTCTCACAGGATTGGAATGCAGGCGAAGAGAGCTGTTGAAAAAGCCAGAAACCAAATCGCTGATCTTCTGAACTGCCAAACTTATGAAATAGTCTTCACAAGCTGTGGCACTGAATCGAACAATTATGCTATCAAAGGAACAGCTTTCGCAAACCGTTCCAGAGGGAATCATATTATTACTTCAACTATCGAACATCCGGCAGTTACTGAAGTATGTAAATATCTGGAAACTCAGGGATTTGAAATTACCTATATTCCTGTTGATGAATTCGGGATGGTGGAACCCAGGGATATAGAGACAGCAATAACTTCAAAGACAACTCTAATTACTATTATGCATGCAAACAACGAAGTTGGAACGATCCAGCCAATAGAAGAAATCGCTGAAATCGCTAAAAAGAAGAAAATAATCTTTCATACCGATGCTGCTCAATCGATTGGAAAAATTACGACTCAGGTTGACAAATTAGGAGTTGATCTTCTCTCCATTGCAGGTCACAAACTTTATGCTCCAAAAGGAATCGGTGCACTTTATATACGGGAAGAAATACAACTTGAAAAATTCATGCATGGCGGCAACCAGGAGCAGGATTTCAGGGCAGGAACGGAAAATGTATTGGAAATCGTGGGACTGGGAAAAGCCTGTGAAATTGCCAAAAGAGATTTGGAAAAAAATAAACAAATCATGAAGCAGACACGTGATAAACTTCAAGAAGAATTGTTTAATGAACTCAATGATATAAAATTGAACGGACATCCCAAAAAACGTCTGCCGAATACCTTAAACCTGAGTTTTAAAAACCTGGAAGCTGATTATATTCTTTCAACTTTTAAAAATGTTGCAGCATCTGCAGGTGCAGCCTGTCATGCCACTGATATTACCATCTCTCCCGTATTGGAAGCGATGAATATTCCCATTGAATATGCAAAAGGTACGATCCGGTTCTCTACCGGGAAAATGACCACAAACGAAGAGATTGAACAGGCAGTAAAAAGTATCGTGGATGTAATCAGACGCTTGAAATCCTATTAATATTACAATGAATCAATTGAATATTGAAATTAAAGCAAAATGCTCAAATCTAGAGCACATCAGGAAAATCCTGAAAGAAAGAAACGCTGATTTCAAAGGAACTGATTTCCAAACAGATACATATTTCAAAGTTCCAATTGGCAAACTGAAACTTCGTGAAGGTAACATCGGATACAGTTTTGTTTACTATAAACGTGAAGAAAAGAATGGACCAAAAAAATCCGATGTATTCTTTTTTCATCCACCCAGAAATTCATCCTTAAAGGAAATATTATCACAAGCTCTAGGAATTCTAATAGTCATTAAAAAGAAGCGGGAGATTTATTTTATAGACAATATAAAATTTCACATCGATAAAGTTGAGAAACTTGGAAATTTTATTGAAATAGAAGCAATCGATGAAAATAAAAAGATAAGGCAGGAACAGTTGTTTGAACAGTGCAACCTATATATGAAACTATTCAAATTAAAAAAAGAGGACTTGATAGAAAATTCCTACAGCGATTTACTCATGAACAAAGAAATCGAAATAAAAGAAGGAACCATAAAAGATGTTGTTACACTCTCCCGGAAAATCCCCGAATTTGAAGCTCCATATAATGAAAATGAATACGAGCGCAGGTTATCAGGTAAGAAACATCTGATTCTGATTGCTTATGTAAAAA
>DAOVQH010000283.1 GCA_030628755.1 Candidatus Cloacimonadota bacterium
GAAAGAGATCTTGGTAGCCAGCATGGCATTGGCAGCATATTTGGTCATCTCAGCCGAACGAACCGACATGATGATAAGTTTATCGCGGGTGCGGCAGAAGGGGGCATAAAGCTCGTGCATTATCTCAGCACATTTTTCGCTGTCTGTTCCCACAATAACCCTGTCTGGCTTCATGGAATCATTGATCGCATCGCCCTCTTTCAGGAATTCCGGGTTGGAAACCACATCAAAAGGATAATCTACACTACGTTCATCGAGGATCTCCTGCATTTCAGCTTTCACCAAGTCTGCAGTTCCTACGGGTACAGTCGATTTATTGATAACTATTTTATAATCATTCATATATTTGGCAATATCACGAGCAACTGCCAGTACATACTGCAGGTCGGCAGAATCATCTTCACCGGGAGGAGTTCCTACAGCAATAATACATATCTGTGATTTTTCTACAGCATCCTTGATATTGGTGGTAAAATTCAATCTTCCCTCTTCCGAATTACGGGTCACCATTTCCTCAAGACCAGGTTCCCAGATGGGAATCTTTCCCGAGTTCAGTAAGTCTATCTTCTTTTTATCGTTATCAACGCAGATAACATCATTTCCCATCTCGGCAAAACAGGTACCTGTGACTAAGCCAACATAGCCAGTTCCGATTACTGCTAATTTCATAAACTTCTCCTAATGTCACTCCCAACTGGACTTGTCCGACCTTTGACGGAAAGTTAGGAATGAGAACTTCTTTGTTAAATGACATTTGCCAAATATTATAATTTTTGTAAACTGCTATTTAATAAAACTACAATATTTATATTAAAGTGGTTTTTTTTCAACTTCTTGATATGGTCTTTTGAAAAGGTGATCCGCATGGGTTAGCGGGATTTTTTATTTCCACAACCCAAAAGAGGACGTACCTTCTTTTTTAGATATCAGCCGATCCTTTTGTTTCTGAAAAATAGTAAATCCGAAACAGTGAAAAACTGTGGCTTACTGACTCAATGTGTGATATTTTTTACATAATATTATTTTGATTGAATTTTTATTTTAAATTTTATCCTTCTATCTTATTTAAATACTTCTGAATATTCTGCTTTTTCCATATAAATACTGGAGACTTTCTTACATTCTCTATAATTTCCTTAAAGGAAAATAGAGTATTGGCATCCAATTCTCCAGTATCATAAAAGCTTTGAATAATTGCTTTTTCTTTATCAGAATATGCGATAAGAGGTTCTAAAAACCTGATAGCAGCTTTCTTTAAATCTTCAATTTTATAAAATGTTCTTTTAGGAAGCATTGGACTCAGCTTCCTATTGATATCTGACTGGGTGATATTTTCAAATTTAAATTGAAACAGTTCGAAAATTGAGGATCTGGCTATTAAGCCATAATAAAGAATCAATTGTCTTAATTTTCGGAAATTGATTTTATAACTTGAACCTGAGATTTGATACACATCAAACAGATCTCTGGGAGTATAACGACTAAGCAGTGCTACAATTTTTCCTGCTAAAAGTTCTTCAAATGATAAGCATAAAAAGTTAAGATCCACACCTAACAATTTACATTTTTCCAACACTGGCGAAATAACAGGTTGTCGAAACAAATAATTGATTTCAAGCTTTATCATATCATTTGACCCGGATAAAGTACGATAATGCAAAACAAATTGTGTCAGGGCATGAACATCCTTTGTTGATTCTACTTTATATTCAGAGGAAAACATCTTTTCTATTTCATAATTGATTAACATCCTGTCTTCCTGCATTTTATCTTTAGAAAGAGCTGCAATATAATTCAGATCAATATCGATTGATAAACGGGGAATTTCAAAGATGAACAGATTAAGAGCAGAACCTCCTTTCAAAACAAATTTGTCGCGCATAGCAGGATTTTCATTAAGAGTATCTAAAATATCTACTATCCGATATTCCTTTTCCAAGAAATTTTTGGAAAAACCGGTTTTTTCAACAATTGAATTTAAATCACTTTCAGTTAATTGAAACATCTAATACTCATTAAGTTCATTTATTGTTTTGGGAACCATTAACTTCCAACGCTTTACAAGATAATTGTATTTAGTCTTCTTTTTATTTAACAATATATTTGACTCAGGCTTATTCTTCTCTAACTTTTTCAGTATTCCTTCATCTATATGCCAGTAACTTTTTTGCCTTTCCAGCAGCCATCCAAGCCGCATACTAACTGTCTTCAGTGGGTAGTTATTTAACATGCTTAAAACTTTATCAGGATTAATCCATGTAATATTTTCTATAGACTGCAAAAACTCACTTAATCCTAAAAAGCGATCAGGGAACATCAAACCTTCAAGAATTATTCGTTCCTTTGAAAAGTGTCTAACTTTTACATCATCAATAACAGAAACTACAATTCCAAAGGACAGGTTCGTTCTGTAGAATTCATATCGACCATTCTGGAATTCAAATGGTTTACATACCCGGGGAACGGATTTATCTAATGCTACCTGAAATACTGTTGACTCACTATATGCCTTTCCAAGGCACTTCAGAGACGCATGATATCCTACAACTCCCTTTGGATGAATATATCCTGCAAGAATTAAGGGATTTACTTCTATATAATCTCTAAACCATTCATCCGTCTTTTTCAAGTAGTACAACCCTTTTTTTATAAAAAGAGCTTTCCCACTTTTTAAAAGCCAATCTATGGCAGTTGTGGTTTTAGATTCACTTTTGAGAAAAGAAACAATCTCTCTTCTATGTACTATTCGTTTATTTTGGAACTCTTTTATTATTCCCTCTGTTATTTTTGCCATATTTTCTCCTTATGAATCATTTGTAATGTAATCACCTGACAAATAAAACTTAATGGGAAATTTCTGTAAATGTTTTTTTTGTAATGTTACAATCTAATAAAACCAACATCAGTAGAAAATAAAAGCTTCACCTGAATAAAGTAGTGTTTTAACTTCTTTAGCTGAGAATGATTAATGTTACATAAATATTCTTCGTTGGAATACTTCATTATTTCAAGCTTCATGCCAGGGGTGGAGGAACTAATTTCCGACCAGGTTTCGAGTATATGGAGACCGATATTGCCATGCTTTATTCAATTCCTGTTGACAAATATAGTATATCCCAAAGGTTAATTAAAAAAGTTTGAATTAGATTTAGAATAGCTGAAAAAGAGGGTTTATAATTAATAGGAAAATTAATGATATAGTTCATTGATTTCCTTTTAATAAGCCCTGCTTGCAGCAGGCAAGCTTAGGTTTATTAATCTAAAAAAAGAAAAAATGATAGAAAAAGGAACTATTACTGCAGTAGGCAGCTGGCCATATACAGATGTTGACAAAGCTGTAGATTTGATTTTAGAAAATTTTACGGATTTACCGGCATGGCCTCAATTACCAAAAATTGCTTTTTATGAAAATATGTATGTACAGTATAGTGAAGGGCTTCCCTGTATTGTTATCGATGCCAAAAAAGAAAA
>DAOVQH010000161.1 GCA_030628755.1 Candidatus Cloacimonadota bacterium
CAATCAAAAGTGTTCCCAAGAAAATCTTGGGAACAAGAAGGATCTCTTCTCTCATTCCCAAGTCTTTAGTCCAGCAAAGATGTATGTACTTGGAAAAGAATGAAATTCTTTTTTTCATCATTTCAAAACTTTCTTCAAAAACTTCCCTGTATAAGATTTCTTGTTATCTACAACTTCTTCCGGAGTTCCTGTAGCAACAATTTTTCCCCCTTCATCTCCGCCTTCAGGTCCAAGGTCGATGATATAATCTGCACATTTAATTACGTCAAGATTATGTTCGATTACGATTACAGTATTACCCATAGAAACCAGCCTTTGAAGTACTTTAAGAAGCTTTTTGATGTCGTCGAAATGAAGTCCTGTAGTAGGTTCATCCAGGATGTAAAGCGTTTGACCTGTGCTGGTTTTACTTAATTCCCTGGAAAGTTTAATTCTTTGAGCTTCGCCTCCTGATAATGTTGTAGAAGGTTGTCCGAGTTTGATATATTCCAATCCTACTTCATATAAAGTCTGGAGTTTTTTCGCAATTTTGGGAATATTGGTGAACAATTCCATAGCTTCCTGTACATCCAGATTCAGAATTTCTGAAACATTTTTACCTTTGTATTTCACAGCAAGTGTTTCCTTATTGTAACGTTTACCTTTGCAAACTTCACAAGTCACATAGATATCCGGTAGGAAGTGCATTTCGATTTGCTTTACACCTGCTCCACCACAGGCTTCACAACGTCCACCTCTAACATTAAAAGAGAATCTTCCGGGTTTATATCCCCGCAGTTTTGAAGCAGGAAGTTGAGCAAAAAGATTTCTAATGGGATCGAAAAGTTTGGTATAAGTAGCGGGATTGGAACGTGGAGTTCTTCCTATAGGCTGTTGGTTTATGTTTATAACCTTATCAAAATGTTCATATCCGATTATTTGTTCATATCTACCTTGTTTAATATTTGAACGATTCAGTTTATTTGCCATTGCAGGAAAAAGTATCTGATTTATTAGTGAACTCTTCCCGGAACCGGAAACTCCAGTAATGCAGGTAAATAGACCAACCGGGATTTCAACATCGATATTTTTCAGGTTATTTTGAGCAGCAGTCTTTATTATGAGTTTTCTAGGATCGGGTTTTAATCTCTGTTCAGGATATTCTATAGTCAGTTTTTTTGCCAGGTATTGACCTGTAAGAGATTTCTTAGATTTCAGGATACTTTCCAGGTTACCCTGAAAAACAATTTCACCACCATAAATTCCAGCTCCGGGACCGAAATCCAATATCTGGTCTGCTGAACGAATCATTCCTTCGTCATGTTCAACCACGATAACAGTATTTCCTAAATCCCTGAGATGAAGCAGCATTTTGATCAATCTGCGGTTATCCCTCTGATGCAAACCAATACTGGGTTCATCAAGAATATACATCACTCCCACAAGACTGCTTCCTATCTGACTTGCCAGTCTTATTCTCTGAGATTCACCACTTGATAAGCTAGGAGCTTTTCTATCCATTGTAAGATAATGAAGACCAACATTCACAAGAAAAGAAAGACGGTTTTTTATCTCTTTTAGAACTTCTTCAGCAATGATTTGATCGTTACCTGTTAAGTGCAGATTTTCAAAGAAGTCTATAGCTTGAGAAACTGGCATTTTTACTATGTCATCAATAGATGTCCCATTTATTCTAACAGCTAAGCTATCTTTTCTAAGTTTTTTACCATTACATTCGGAACAGGGTTTATTACCAATGAATTGAAGATAATATCTCCGCATATATTCAGAACTGGTTTCATTCAATCTGTGACGAAGTGTGGGAATAATTCCCTCATAATGTGAAAAGAACATTCCTGAACCGCTATATGAATTCCATTCGAACTTTATCCTGCGTCCTCTGGAACCATATAGGATAAGCTCTTTAATACTTTTTGGAAGTTCATTCCAGGGTGTCCACAATGAAAAATCGTATTCCCTGCTAATTGCCAATAGCTTTTTAATTCTCCAGCTTGTTCTTTTTTTACTCATGACACCCCAGGGAATTACTGCTCCATCCATTATAGAAAGAATTTTATCCGGTACGATCAGGTCCGGGTCGAATTCCAATTTAGTACCAAGACCATTACAAGCAGGACACATCCCAATAGGGCTGTTGAATGAAAAATGTTGGGGAGTCAACTCAGGATAACCGATCCCGCATTTAGGACATGAATTTGCTTCGGAAAGATTCTCAACTCTTTTTTTATCAATAAAATCTATTTTAATAAATCCGTCTGTAAGTCGCAGTGCAGTTTCCACAGAATCCATTAAGCGGCTGCGGATACCATCTTTCAGAATTAATCTATCTACTATAATATCAATTGTATGTTTACTTTTTTTATCAAGCTGAATATCCTCGGATAGCTCTCGCATGACACCGTTGATCTTAACACGTACAAAACCCTCGTTACGAGCTTCTTCGAGTTCTTCTTTATGTTCACCCTTTCTATTTTGAACTATCGGTGCTAATATTTGAATTCTTGTTTTTTCAGGATTTTTTAGAATATGGTCGACCATCTGGTCAATTGTCTGAGAACCGACCTTATCACCACAATTATAACAATATTGTTTTCCAATTCGTGCATATAAAATCCTCAGGTAATCATAGATTTCCGTGATTGTTCCAACAGTTGAACGTGGATTTTTACTGGCTGCTTTTTGTTCTATCGAGATTGCAGGAGAAAGTCCTTCGATGTAATCGATCTTTGGCTTCTCCATCTGACCAAGAAATTGACGGGCATAGGCAGAAAGAGATTCTACATACCTGCGTTGTCCTTCTGCATAAAGAGTATCAAAAGCTAAAGATGATTTGCCAGAGCCAGATACACCTGTTATTACTATTAATTTATTTCGAGGAATTTTTACATCTATATTTTTTAGATTATGCTCTTGAGCTCCTTTGATGATAATTTTTGTTTTCATTCTTCAGTCTGTTACAATAGAAATTCTAACATATTTTGTATTTACCTAGTTATTAAAGAAATTGCATTCTCGTTCCCAAACCCCTGTTTGGGAACGCACTAACCCGCTAAACCCCTGTTTAGCGAAAGGAACTGCGAGCTGTGAGAAAGAGAACTCGAAACAAGGGTTTCTCCCTTTAGAGCATTCCCAAACAGGGGTTTGGGAACGAGGAAGTCGTAGTCCGGCAGCTGCCGGACGAAGGATGAAAAAGAAGAGACTATGTCCGGTTTTGACGGATTGCCACATCATTTTATTCCTCGCAACGACAAGAAGAGATCTGAAGTAACAAATCATCCAACTCGATGTCATCATTAACCATTTTAATGGTTTACTCTTCCAATCTATCGATAAATACCTGTACTGCTGCAGAATCCTGAAAAGGCTTGATTTTCTTGAGGAGGTTAATTCCCTTATCGTATTCCTTTGTATAAACTGCAGCCTGGAATATAACCTGAACAAGCTTTTCGTCTGTACGATTGTAAAATATAGCATTTTCAAGATAGTCAAATCCTTGTTCATTCGAATCTCTTTCAAATAAATGGAATGCAGCTTCCACGTATAATTGGGAAAGACCATAATAAAATCTGCTTTTGTTTTCTATGAAATCGATAGCTTTTCTCATATATTTTATGGCGTTTGCATAATCCCTTTTATAATGTGCATACTGCGAAGTTTTCATAAATCCTGCACCGTAATTGTTCAATAATCTGCGCATATTTTTATCTTTGTAGATTGTTTTATCCATGATTCCACGGTAGGAATAAACCGAATCTATATTGGTAACAAGTTTATCCATATCGAACTGGTTCTTTCCTGTTGTAGAAACCAGCCTGTCGACCATTCCCTCATTACGAAGATGTTCTTCAAACCCGATGGCATCAGGTGCTGTAACAGCAAAATATATGGGACGCTTACCAAAATTATCTTTGATGATTTGAATTACTGCCAGGTCTTTTACATAAAGTATGGTTCCTTTTTTAAAGGTAACAATAAATTTATCATCAGGATCAACTCCTTTAATAGTGAGCGGAGTATCTTTAGGAACCTGTTTCGGATAAAGAGCTGACGCTGGATTTTCCTGGCAGAGATCAATGTGTTTATCAGGAATATTAAATTCAACACCTTCGTGATCACGAAGCTGTTTTATGTACCAGGGTGTATTTAACAGACTCAGATTTGCAATTGTTACATCCTTTCTGATCCCCCTGCACTGTTCATTTTTAAAAGCCATTGCCCGGGCGATTTTCTGTTTTGTGATTTCAGGGGGTTTTACATCTTCTTCATAGATAATACCTTCCACATCTGATGGTTGACCTTCTTTTGAGGGTGGTATATATTCCTTTGCTTTAGGATCATATACTGCCTGGGCATACCACACGGGAAAAGTATCATTATCTCCGTTAGTAAATATAATGGAGTTTTCTTCAACACTGTTCAAAATATTCTGTCCATAATCCAAAGCAATGTATTCACGTGAACGATCGTGAATAAAATACTGTGATGCAAAATTTATACAAGGTAAGGCAATTACAATTGCTGCAACAATATAACTTAGCACCTTTCCTTTTTTTCTGAAAAAATCTATCAAGGCAATCGAGCCAAAAGCCATCCACACAGTCCAGAAATTATAGGCAGTAACATAAAAATAATCACGATCCCTTACTTCAGCATCAGAGAGGTTTATTACAAAAACCATGGCAATTGAAGCAGTGAACATAAAAGCAAAGAAATAAGCAAAAGAATGTTTATTCTTCTTAAAGTGATAATATGCACCGCCGAATCCCAGGAAAGCCACGATCAGGTTGGAAATTAACTGTATAAATACTCTTGGCGTTTTTAACCATCCGGAAATGATCTCTGCATTAAAGAACTGCCAGCTGAAGTAAGTTAGAAATTGTTCTTTCATCTGATAAAAGAATGAAGCTCTACGCACAAACATACTTGTTATGCCATACTGTCTTCTGAGAACATAATCAGTAAAAAGTTTTAAGTTGTGTGGATGTCCTTCATTAATAAAGGGTCTGTGTGCAGACCGAAGGAAAATGAAAAGATGAGTACTAAGTGCTATAATAATTATTAAAAATGCCAATAGCCATGCTCGTTTTGGAATTTTATCCCTGAGATGATAAATCAAAATTCCTACAAAAGCAAGAGTAAACATATATTTGGAAAGGTCTGGTATCTGGGCATTTTTTCCGATATTGAGGAATATCAGATAAACTGCAATCAATCCGCATAAATAAATAATAAACCTTTTCCAGAATTTTGCGGTTTTAAATCCTTCTTTTAGCATGGGATATACAGCTATAAATAGTACTGCAGGAGCTATCTGTAATGAAGTCTGATGAATTCCAAAACCCAGAAAGAAAATATAAATAATTAAAAGGAGAATGTTCTGATGAGAAAAATCTTCCGATCTTTCTACCCATATCATCATGAGCCAGACGATAAGATTAATCGTAAAAACGAGTCCTGAATAAACCTCAGCTTCAATGGCGTTTGTCCAGAATGTGAATGAAAACGCTGTATACATTGAAGCAAGAAAACCGGCAAGATAGGCGATATAAGCTTCTTTTTCCGATTTAATCCACATCGTTACGAACTTCACTGTAAAGAAATAAGTGAACATCACAGCAAAAGCAGAAAGTAACCCGGACAGGAAATTTACTACTTGAGCATGAGGAATATTAGCTCCGAAAATCGTAAAGAACCTTCCAAGTAAAATATAGAACGGATTTCCCGGAGGGTGGGGAACACCAAGAATACTGCTGCAGGTTATATATTCTCCTGCATCCCAGAACGAAAGTGAACGTGCCATTGTGAGATAATAGACCAGAAGTGCTGTTCCAAAAATAACAAACCCGATAATAAGATTATGCTTTTTATTTACAAATGGTTGTGGTTTTAAAGTCATCTATACTCCAATACTTTTAATTATTTTTATCATCCTGAAGTGTGCTAATCTCTCGTGTTCTTGAAGGATCTCGTTCTCTCTTGAATTCTTCCATCTCTGCCAAGGCTTCGGTCTTCACTCTGTTACACCCCGACAAGACGACGAGACAGGTCGTCGCTTGCCCTTGTAAGTGTACCTCAGAATGACTTTC
>DAOVQH010000267.1 GCA_030628755.1 Candidatus Cloacimonadota bacterium
AGAGATTTTTAAATACCTGAAAATTTTCAAAGAAATATTTGGGGATATTGATATTCACTTAATTGGTGGAGAATTTGCAGAAGTTTATGAAGAATCTATTAAATCAAACTATAAAAAATTCATTGTTAAAGGTATTACAGGTTTTTTAAAATGGAAACTTTTTAACCTGTTTTTCAAAACAAAATTGGAAAGAGGAGAAAAGGTTTATAATGAATTGATCATTTCCTTCTGGAATGAAGTTCTTTCTATTACTGAGAGAATTGGAAACTACCTGGAAAAAAATAATATCAAACTTCTTTTTATTGTAAACACAAACTCAAATCCTGGCAATGTCTCACTTGCTCTTTCTTTAGTGTTATTATCGGAATATCTGCAAATACCTGTAATCTGCAATAATCATGATTTTTACTGGGAAGGAGGTAAAAGCGAAACAGAAATTAAATATCATAAAGCAAAACCCGGACCGAGAGATCATTATTTCACAAACTATCATCTGGAAGAGTTATTCTCTACATTTGAAATGATATATCCCTGGAAATCAAAGAGCTGGTTTTTACTCAATATCAATCCTGAGCAGTCTAGTACGCTTATAGACAGATTTGAGCATAACCCAGCTAATACAGGAGAGATATGCACTGCCATTGATACTGAAAAATTCAAACCTATAAAAGGCGAAAAACGAAGAAAAGAGATTCTATCCCAAATTTCCGGAATACTATCCGGATATAAAAAAGAGCTGAAATCTATTTCAATAGATAAAATAATCGCTGATGAAAAGTTTAAATTACATCCAAATCCTTTTATAACAGGCTTTGATGATAATACTACAATTGATTTTACAAAGAAAAATTTCATAATATTACAACCTACAAGAATAATAGAAAGAAAATGTATTGAGATTGACTTTATCTTTCTGAAAAAATTATTAGAAAAAAGACAAATCAGAAGACTATTTGAAAAAGAGAAATATGATAATATTATGATAATTGTCACCGGTCCAATAGTTATCGGGCATTATGAGTATTTCTATAAAATTCTTGCTCATTTTAAAGCAATGCTATATGAGATAGATTTAGAATATAGAAATAAGGTTTTTTTAGCTTTTCTGCTCAGTGAAATTGATAAACCTTTATTTATTAAAAGATATGTTAATCCGATTAAAATTCATGACATTTTCAGTATTGCTTCGCTGATAACCTTACCAAGTGAGACTGAAGGAAGGGGACTTCCTATAATTGAAGCAGCATCATGTGAAGTTCCAATTATTACCAGAAGATATTATCCTGAAGAAGTATACTCAAAAGTAGTAGGTGAGGATTTGCCTGAAAAAGACAGGTTCAAGGTTTTTGAATTCAGAAATAATGAACTGGATGATAAATTCATCAATGATTTAGTTCAAAGCCTTGGAAAAGATAGATGTGAATTTATGAAACACAATCGTATGGTCGTAAAAAAGAGATATAGTTTTGAACTGTTGAAAAAGGATTTGGAAAAAGCTCTATATAAATTGTATCTTAATTTAAAATATGATTAAATAGTGTTCATCCGTAAAGTGCTGTTTCGAGTCGTAAGGATCCGGCAGTTGCCGGAGACGACGACTCGAGGTAGCTTGAATACGCACTTTGTCTTCCCGAAAAATCGGGATCGTTCCCCCGATACGGTCATTCCCCAATAAATAATTCCATATTTTACGGGGTAAACTTCCCTACAGGGTAAACTTACGAGTCGAAAAACCCGGGTTTACAGATGGACTCTAAATAATAAATGAATGTTAATAATATTCTATGTTTTTCTAATATTCACAGAGGATATCAATGGGTATTTGTATCCTCAAGATGGAAAATACCCGGTATTTTTCATTTGCAAAATGGATAATATTAGTTATTTTATACAGATGAAATAGTAAATTGGAGACAACATGCATAAAAGAAATTTATACTATGAATGTTTGGGACATCTTCAGAAACGCGAAATTACAATCATTACAGGTGCAAGACAAGTAGGTAAGACCACAATACTCAAGCAAATGAAAGAATACCTAACTGCAAAAAAGTTACCTGCATTTTATGTAAATTTAGAAGATCCGGATTTTCTTCGAATACTTGATGAACATCCAAGAAATATTTTTAAACTTTTCTCAATTCCAGAAAATCAGAAATTATTTTTTTTAATTGATGAAATACAATATTTAAATAACCCCACAAATTTCATGAAATATTTATATGATGATTTTTCTGACCGGATTAAGTTGATTGTAACTGGTTCCTCTGCATTTTATATGGATAAAAAATTCCGTGATTCTTTAGCTGGAAGAAAAAAACTATTTATATTACATACTTTATCAATAGACGAATTTTTAAGATTTCATAATAAAGACAAATTATCTAAACTATACTCAGAAATTCCTTTTTATAATCTAACGATAGAAAATTTGCCGTTGACTGAACAGCAAGGGATATCGAGCTACATTGAGAAATACATTATTTATGGTGGTTATCCGAGGGTTGTATTAGCAAATAACGATAAAGAAAAGAAAGAAATTCTGAACGATTTATTATACTCATATATTAAAAAGGATATTATTGAATCCGGCATAAAAAATCAACAAAAAGCATTGGAAATGCTTAAAATATTAAGTGACCAAATCGGTGGTCTACTGAATAATAATTCATTAGCAAAATTGTTAAGAATTTCGCCTACTGCTGTCGATAATTATTTATTAACATTAAGAAAATCTTTTCATATTACTACTGTCTCACCATATTATACGAATATCAGGAAGGAAATTAAAAAAATGCCAAAAGTTTATTTTTTAGATTTAGGATTACGTAATACTTTATTACACAATTTTAATGCACCCTATGAAAGGCAAGATATAGGAAAATTATATGAGAATTTTATTTTTCGTCAATTTCTTGACAGATTAAATATAGAAGATATTCATTTCTGGAGAACGCAACATCAAAATGAAGTAGATTTTATTTTGAAAGAGAGATGTGCTTATGAAGTTAAGTATAATATTGCTAATTTTGTACTTTCAAAGTATAAAAAATTTAGAAGTTTATATCCAGAAATTAACTTCAACATAATATATAGTATTGGTAATGCTGATAAATCAAATGAAATCGGTTATAAAAAAATCTGAGTAATAAAAAGCTTTATTAATGTGAAATGGCTTAAAAAATCAATGAAAAATGCAGAACTAAAGAAAATCCCTGGTGTCGATAAGCTTTTAATTCATTCGGAGATTATTCCATTTGTTAAAAAGTACGGAAACGAACTTGTTACGTATACTATACGTCAAACACTTGATGAAGAGAGAGGAAAAATCCTTAATGGTGAGTCTGCGTCTTCAAATGAAATGCTGTTTTTAAGTATTAAAAATATGATTGAAAATATAGCTGATAAATCTTTGAAACCAATGATAAATGCGACCGGAATTGTACTTCATACAAATCTTGGCAGGGCACCTCTTGGTAAATATATTCTGCATGAGTTAGAGCCTATCATAACAGGATATTCGAATCTTGAATTTGATCTGAAAAAAGGAAAAAGGGGGCAGAGAAATACTCATATTTCCGAACTCATAAAATTTATAACCAAAGCTGAAGATGCAGTTGTAGTTAATAATAACGCTGCTGCAGTATTATTAGTTCTCAAAACCTTTGCTGCACGTAAAGAAGTAATTATTTCCCGCGGTGAGTTGATCGAAATCGGCGGTTCCTTTCGCATCCCTGATATTATGAAAGCCAGTGGTGCGAAGATGGTGGAAGTTGGTACTACCAATAGAACCAGATTATCAGATTATGAAGAAGCAATTACAGATAAAACAAA